>NZ_JALBYT010000027.1:0-67518 GCF_022690845.1 Shewanella sp. N2AIL
GGGTGAAACTCACCACCACGCCTCAAGCCAGAAAGAAATGGCCGCAGCTCCCTGATACCCTTGAAGCGCGTTTACTCACTAAGACAGTGAAAGGTAAGTCAGTCGCCATTTTGACCTCGTTGACTGATCCGATGCGTTACCCCAGCGAAGACATCGTCGACTTATATGCCCATCGATGGGAAATCGAACTGGGCTACAGAGAGATGAAACAACATCTGTTGGAGAGTCGTTTTACGCTACGCAGTCAACTACCGGAGCTGGTGATTCAAGAGTTGTGGGGCGTGCTGCTGGCCTATAATCTCATTAGATATAAGATGTTGCTGATGGCTAAAAGCTTGCCATCGGTCCATCCTAATCAACTGAGTTTTAGGGATGCGGCGAGTTATATCACCTTCAAGTTGACGCAACTGCCATCACAAACACCGGGGAATGTCCCGAGAGACGTATTGGATATAGAACGCAATGCACGGCAATTTAAGTTGGATGGTAAACGGGAAAGGGCTTATCCAAGAGTCCTTAAAATGAGCAAAAACAAGTTTCCGGTTAGACCCAAAAAAAATGCCGTTCACTCTTAAGTGAACGGCATTATGCAATTGCATGGCTTTTTCTGACTAACCTAAGTGGTTATGGACGAGCCATATCCGACTCTGCACCGTTAGCGAGTTTGATTTTGGCGGTAGGCTCTTCGGTCGCAGTATTTTCATACTCGCGTCCTTTAGGCACAGCCACTTGCTCTCTCACTTCAACAACTGGTTTGGTCATATCCGAAGACACCATAGAGCCAAAACGGCTGGCGGCTTTCGGCTTGTTGACAACAACCGCATCAACCGAATCGGTGATTTGCGAATTCACTGTCGTTGGTGCCGCTTGCACTGTTGTTTGAGGTTTAGCGATAGCAGCAGGTTTTGCCATTGGGGCAGAGGCTGTTGCTTTAACCGCTTCTTTAACTTCAACACTCGGTGCAACGGCAACGCTTGGCTCTTCAGCAGTTTCAGTCTTTGGCGCTTCAACTTTAGCCGCTTCAACTTTTGGCGCAGCTGGTGTAACCGCTGGGCTTTCAACTACAGGGGCTTTAACCGCTTCGACTTCAGCTGCAACATTAGCGACTGGAGCTTCAACGACTGGTGTAGCTTCAACTTTCACTTCAACCGCTTTTGGCACTTCCGCTTCAGTGGCTTTAGTCTCAACTGGCTTAGTTTCGACTGCTATAACGTCATTTGCTGGCGTTTCAACTTTCGTTTCAGCTTTAACGACTGCAGGAGCTTCAACAACAGGTGCTTCGCTTGCTTGTGCCGTATCTACTTCAACGGATTTAGCAGTTACTTGAGTTTCAGTCACGGCATCTGTTTTAGTTGCGACGACTGGCGCTTCTACACGCACACTGGCGACTTCGCTTGGATACTCTTGGTCAGCACCTAATTCGTCATTTGGAACGAATTGCGCTGGCGTTGATGTACCTTGATCATCTTCGTCACGACGACGACGTTGACCGGCTGCACGAAGGTGACGTGGGCTACGACGGCTACGACGTTGACCATCTCTTTGCTCGCGTTTTGCTTGATCGTCAGCAGTTTCGCTTTCAGCATCGACCGCTTCGTTATCTTGCGATACCGCATCCGCTGGTGCTGCAACTTCAGCTGTAACAACTTCAGCCTGTTCTTCAGTCTTAACAGCATCAACCGCTGGGGTTTCAGTTACTGCAGAACTCATCGCTTTCTCTTCTACCGCAACATTTTCAGCCGCTTCTTGAGCAGGTGCCGCTTCTTTACGAGGCTGACGACGTGTTCTTGGCGCTTTAGTTTCAGCAGGTGCTTGGGCAACTTCAGCTTTAGTGTCAACACTGATAGTGCTTGCAGCTGCGGCGTTAATGGCTGCAATTTCAGCTAATACTTCAGCAGCATCTTCTGGTGCAATTGGGATCGCATTATCTGGCGTGTTATGGCCATTATCGATACGCACCTTACGGCGCATGTTACGACGTTGACGGCGTTCACGGGCGACTTCTTGCTTAGGTGCATCGGCTTCAACGTCGGCAACCACGTCTTTTGGCGCTTGTACACGTGGCTTAGGTTCCGCTTTCGCTGGACGCTTAACAGCTTCTTCCTTCTCGCGAACTGGGCGTTCTTGAGTGCTTGTGCTTACCGCTGCATCAGCTGGTTTTTTCGGATTACGGCTGCGTGGCTCACGAGTGCCTTCTTTTGCTTTATCAGCATCTTGGGCATTACGTGGGCGGCGAGTATCGTTGCGACGGTTACGGCGGTTGGCGTTAGCGGCACTGGTATCGGCTGTTTTAGTTTCAACAACTTTTACGGGTTCTGCTTTTTCGCTTGGCGCAAACATGGCGCTGACCGCACTCACTAGCTTGCTGAAGAAGCCAGGTTGTGGCGCTTCAACTTTCACCGTTGGAGATGGCGCTTGTTCCACTTTTTGTGGCGCGGCAAAACCTTTTAATGCAGGAATAGGCGCTGCGGTACGTTCCAGTTTACGTGGCTCATACAATTTGGCATCAGGCTGCTCGATACGCTTATAGCTAGACTCACTGATTTCATCATCACTACGGTGACGGATCACGCGGTAATCTGGCGTCATCATGTGCGCATCAGGTATCACATACACTTCGACATCGTGACGTTGTTCTGTAATGCGAATGGCTTTGCGTTTCTCGTTCAACAAGAAAGCCGCCACATCCACAGGCACAATTGCTTCGATTTGTGAGGTATTCTCTTTGATGGCTTCTTCTTCCATCAAACGTAAAATCGACAGTGCTAAAGATTCAGTACTGCGAATCGTGCCTTGGCCATGACAGCGAGGGCAGATGTGCGCAGCAGATTCTTCTAAAGAAGGACGCAGACGCTGACGCGACATTTCCATCAAACCAAAACGCGAGATGCGACCTAACTGCACGCGAGCGCGGTCATGGTGCACAGCATCACGTAAGCGGTTTTCAACTTCACGCTGATGGCGCACAGGCGTCATATCGATAAAGTCGATAACCACTAAGCCACCTAAGTCACGCAAACGTAATTGACGGGCAATTTCATCGGCGGCTTCAAGGTTAGTGTTCAGTGCTGTCTCTTCAATATCACCGCCTTTAGTGGCACGGGCAGAGTTGATATCGATTGAGGTTAAAGCTTCAGTTGGGTCGATAACAATCGAACCGCCAGATGGCAGACGCACTTCACGTTGGAAGGCTGATTCGATTTGTGATTCGATTTGGAAGTGAGTGAATAACGGCACTTCAGCTTCGTAAAGTTTTACGCGCTCAACGAAATCAGGGCGAACTAAGGCGATATGTTGCTTAGCTTCTTCGAAAATACGTGGATGGTCGATAAGGATCTCGCCCACATCACGACGTAAGTAGTCACGAATAGCGCGCACAATCACGTTGCTTTCTTGGTGAATTAAGAAAGGAGCGCCTTTAACTTGTGAAGCTTCGGTGATTGCTGCCCAGTGGTGCTGCAGAACTTTTAAGTCCCACTTTAACTCGGCAGATTCTTTACCCACACCGGCAGTACGTACGATAAGCCCCATGCCCGCTGGCACTTCCAAATCGGCCATCGCTTCTTTTAACTCAGTGCGCTCATCACCTTCGATACGACGAGAAATTCCGCCTGCTCGTGGGTTGTTTGGCATTAATACTAAGTAAGAGCCTGCTAGGCTGATGAAGGTAGTTAAGGCTGCGCCTTTATTGCCGCGTTCTTCTTTGTCAATTTGGACAATAACTTCTTGTCCTTCACTGACCACTTCTTTGATATTTGGGCGACCTTGGAACGAATATCCTTTCGGGAAATATTCTCTGGCGATTTCTTTCAGTGGCAAAAAGCCGTGACGATCGGCACCGTAGTCGACGAAAGCGGCTTCTAAAGACGGTTCTACGCGGGTAATTTTACCTTTGTAAATGTTTGATTTTTTTTGCTCATGACCTGGACTTTCAATATCTAGATCATACAGTTGTTGCCCATCAACAAGGGCAACACGCAACTCTTCTGATTGAGTTGCATTGATTAACATACGTTTCATGATGACGTCATTCTTCTTTAAATAGAGGTCATCAAACATCGCGCTTCGCTGCATTACGGGCCTAGCAGTAGGTCAACTGAGCCTCACGGCTGGTGGCTAGGCAAGAGGTGCGCATTGCTGTTAGACGCAGTCGCTGCGTGTCGCATCCTATTTATGGCTTATTTTTTAATGATTACAAAAACAAGGAATTCGTTGTAAAACATCAACCAACCCCATAAATTCTTTAGTTTCTTTCCGGTAATGCCCAAGTCGAATCGGTTTGTCTGACGACAAGTTAAAATATCCTTCGAAATCGGGGAGGAAAATCTAGGGTAAACCTTATTAAAGTAAGGCGACTTTCTCGATTTAATCGTAAAAAACGCATTTATGGTATTTTTACTTATTATACGATTCGCAAATCAATGACTTGCTATCAAGAAAATGTTTTTTTATCCGTTAAATTTTCCGCTTGGGATCGGGGCGTTGTGAACACTTTATTCACGGCTTATCCCTAATCGCTGGTGAAATATAGCAATAATCAAAAAATTCAGCAATGGAAAGGCACAATTCTTCTCAGTTGTTGTACAATGGCGGCCGTTATAATTAGATGGCGCATCATGAATATAGAATCCACCCCACAACAGGTTCAGTTGATCACGATTGATGAAGATCACTTCGAACAGCGTATCGATAACTACTTAATGACCAAGCTGAAGGGCGTGCCGAAAAGCATGATCTATCGCATTGTCCGCAAGGGCGAGGTTCGAGTGAATAAGAAACGCATCAAACCCGAGTACAAGTTGCAGATTGGCGACATAGTGCGTATTCCGCCTGTCCGAGTGGCAGAGCCAGATAACCGTACCGCACCATCGCCTAACTTAAGCAAAGTCTCGCAACTCGAAGACCGTATTTTGCACGAAGACAATCATTTGATCGTGCTGAATAAACCTGCTGGTATTGCTGTGCATGGTGGCAGTGGTGTCGATTACGGCGTGATTGAGGCATTGCGTTCACTGCGTCCTCAACAAAAGTTTTTAGAGCTAGTACATCGTCTCGATAAAGATACTTCGGGTGTGTTGTTGGTGGCGAAAAAGCGTAGCGCGCTTAAACATCTGCATGATCAGCTCAGATATAAAAAGATGCAGAAAGACTATTTGGCCTTAGTTAAAGGTGAATGGTCTGCTCAAGATAAAGCCGTTAAACAGCCTTTATTAAAAATCACCCTTAAATCCGGTGAGCGCATAGTGCGTGTTAATGCGGAAGGTAAACCTTCTGAAACGCGCTTTAAAATTATGCAGCGTTACCAAGGTTGTACTCTCGTGAAGGCAAGCCCTGTCACTGGACGTACTCACCAAATTCGGGTGCATTGCCAATTTGCTGGTCATCCTATCGCCTGTGATGATAAATACAGCGAGCAAGGGTTTGACGACAGCATGCGTTCATTAGGCTTAACTCGACTCTTTTTACATGCGGCTGAGTTGATGTTCATTCATCCTGAAAATGATGAAGTGATGCGGGTCTCTGCGCCTTTAGATGAAAACTTGTCGCAGTTATTGGATAAGTTAAAGCGTGTGTAATCGACGGGGATAGGTTTCAAGGATGAAGATAAAGCAATACGATTTAGTGATTTTCGATTGGGATGGCACCCTGATGGACTCCATCGGTAAAATTATCACCTGTATTGAAAATATGGCTAAGGCATTGCAGTTACCTATCCCAACCGAAAGCGATATTCGCGATATCATCGGTCTTTCTATGACAGAAGCGCTGCGAGTCCTGTTTCCTCATGGGCTCAATCTCAGTGCTTGTTCTGCCTATTCTCAGCGTCAACATCCTAAAAATGCATTCAGCCAAAGCGAAGATGATCAATATCAGCAGATGCGCGCTGAATTTAAAGCACAATATTTGCATTTAGACACCACGCCAACGCCACTCTTTGCACAAGCACCTATTTTAATCGATGAGTTACATGCTCAAGGTTATCAATTAGCCGTTGCAACCGGTAAGGCCCGTGCGGGACTTGACCGCGTTTTTGCGCAAACGGGCTTAGGTCGATACTTTGTTGCGTCACGCTGCGCCGATGAAGTGCACAGCAAACCCCATCCTGAAATGATTTCAAGCTTGCTGAAAGAATTGAATATTGCCCCGAACCGAGCCTTGATGGTGGGTGATTCTCTGCTGGATTTGACCATGGCGGCCAATGCTGGAATTGATAGTATTGGCGTGACCTATGGCGCCCACAGTGCCGAAAAGTTACTGCAAGCAGGACCTATCGCTTTGATTGACTCTCCTGCGCAATTGCTGCAATACCTCTAGCACTGCTATTTAATGCTGAAGCGGCAATACATGCCGCTACACATGAGTACTTCCTAGTTACCTTTATTTACGTCCCATCTTCCCGTCAATAAAACGAATCTGCTGCTCGGCACTTTTGGGTGCGCTTAATCGATTTCATAAACAGAGCACGCAGAGCAAAACCTCAGTAAACGAATAAACTAACGTGTAAGTCGGTTAAGCGAGAACGTCTACCCCTTGGGCTAACAGCATTTCCGTCAGTAATATCAGTGGTAAGCCAACTAAGGTATTCGGATCGCGACCTTCAAGCTCGGTAAATAACGCTATGCCTAAGCCTTCACTCTTAAAACTGCCCGCGCAGTAGTAGGGCTCTTCTTTTTCTATGTAGGCGACAATCTGCGCATGGCTAAGATGCCTGAAATGAACCGTAAAGGGTTCAACCTCGGCGGCCATGGCGCCCGTTTCGGCATTATAGAGTGCAAGACCAGTATAAAAGGTGATGGCCTTGCCAGAGGCTTGGGTGAGCTGCGCGACGGCATTGTCAAAATCATGGGGCTTACCGATAATCTTGCCATCAATGACGGCAACTTGATCGGAGCCAATAATCAGCCCATTGGGGAATTGTTCTGCTCCTGCGACGGCTTTTGCTTTGGCTAATCGCAACACTAAGGCATGGGCCGATTCATCGATATGCGCCGTTTCGTCAATATCAGGATTGCAGCATTCGAAGGGAAGACCGAGTTTTTGCAGTAAAGATTGTCGGTATACAGAGGTCGAAGCTAAGATTAATGGGGTTGGCATAATAGGATATCCGCAAAAGAGTGACTCATATTGTGACCAATCTGCGCTAGAGAGTGCAAGAGTTTCGTCTTTTACGGTTTCTTTTCCGTGAATGCGACTATTTTAGTCGGCTTATGCTTGTATGCGACCTCGTGCTTGGGTACTATTTCGCTTCCGTCAATTTCAATGTTGGGGCTGGAGAAAGGCTTAAGTCGCAAACTGGGACTTAAGTTAGAAATTTTTCTTTGACTCTAGCGTTTTCAAACTATAATATGCGCGCCTTATGCAAACAGTAAAGATACCGGTTTCAATTGATCCATTTCGCGCCGCCTCGAGTCGCCTAGTTTATCAGGGCGTTGTTCCTGGTGTGCAATTGAAAAGATTAAATGAGTTATGTGCCGGCGACTGTTCCGATGTGGCAGTGTCGCTTGAATGTGGCGTAGATTTACAGGGGATAGTCTACCTGAAAGGGAAGGCTGTGACGGAGCTCACTCTGATATGTCAACGTTGCATGACGCTATTTACCACTGAGGTTACGGTCGAGTTTTGCTTCGGTCCATGCCGGACTAAGGCAGAAATCGATGAGCTCCCGGATGCGTATGACCCAATTGAGTGCAATGAAATTGGCGAAGTGCGTCTACATCAATTGATCGAAGATGAATTGATAGTCGCTATGCCGATAATCCCAATGCATCAAGAAATTGATTGCAGTGCTGGATCTAAAGACATGGTTGTAGGCGAGATCGAACCCGCTCATGAGGAGCGTCCAAATCCGTTTGCAGTGTTAGAAAAACTGAAGAGCAAGTAATCTAGGAGACAGGCCAATGGCTGTACAACAGAACAAAAAATCACGTTCAAAGCGCGGAATGCGCCGTTCACATGACGCACTGAGCACTGCTCAGCTGTCTGTAGACGCTACCAGCGGTGAAATCCATATGCGTCACAATGTGACTGCAGATGGCTTCTATCGCGGTAAAAAGGTAATCAACAAGTAATTTGTTGGTTTCCTAATGACGAATCTGACGCTTGCGTTAGATGCAATGGGTGGTGATCATGGCCCCCACGTCACAGTGCCTGCAGCCTTGCGGGCACTACAATTACATTCTTTTCTCAAAATCATTTTAGTCGGTGACAAGACTGAAATTGATGTCTATCTACGTCAAACCGAAGCAAATCTACTTTCACGCATAGAAATCATTCATACCGATGAAGTCGTTAGTATGTCCGATCGACCTGTGCATGCTTTGCGTACACGTAAAAACAGTTCCATGCGATTGGCGATTGAGTTAGTGCGTGACGACCGCGCACAAGCGTGTGTGAGTGCCGGTAACACAGGTGCGTTAATGGCAATGGCGAAAGTATTGCTGAAGACCTTGCCTGGTGTTGATCGACCCGCATTAGTCAGTTGTTTACCTGCGGTGACTCAAAAACCGGTTTATTTGTTGGATTTGGGCGCGAATATTTCCTGTGACTCGGAAACCTTATTTCAATTTGCCGTGATGGGCTCAGTCCTGTGCGAAGCGGTAGATAAGAAATCTCGGCCAAAAGTCGCTTTGCTCAATGTGGGCATTGAAGAGATTAAAGGTAACGATCAAGTTCAGCAAGCGGCGCAGTTACTGCAACACACAGATCAAATCAATTACACAGGTTTTATCGAAGGCGATGAAATCTACTCCGGTAATGTGGATGTGATTGTTTGTGATGGCTTTGTGGGTAACATCACGCTCAAAACCTCAGAAGGTATTGCCAAGTTATTGGTACATCAGTTAAAACGGGGACTAACCCAAGGTTTATTCGTTCGTTTTCTGGCTAAACTTATCGCCCCACGTATTCAGGCGGTCCTTAGTCAGATGAACCCCGACCACTATAACGGTGCAAGTCTGATAGGATTGCGCGGAATAGTTGTAAAAAGCCATGGAAACGCGGATGAAACTGCCTATTTACAAGCAATTAGTTTGGCAGTAACGGAAGCTCAACGTCGACTCCCTGAAATGATAAAAGATCGTTTGGAGTCGATTCTTTTAGATATAAATAACTGATCCCTCCTTATGCATACAAAAATTCTCGGAACTGGTAGTTATCTGCCAGTGCAGGTGCGTAGCAATCAAGATTTGGAAAAAATGGTGGAAACCACTGACCAATGGATTGTTGAACGTACAGGTATATCAGAACGTCGCATTGCGGCCTTCGATGAAACCGTTTCAACTATGGGCTACCAAGCGGCACTCAAAGCGCTGGAAATGGCTGGCATAGAAGCATCAGATTTAGACATGATCGTTTGCGGCACCACCAGTGCACCAAATGCTTTTCCGGCTGCGGCCTGTGAAATCCAAGCCATGCTTGGCGTGCATACCATTCCAGCATTCGACATCGCTGCGGCTTGTTCAGGCTTTGTTTATGCTTTATCTGTTGCCGACCAATTTGTTAAAACGGGCGCGGCTAAAAAAGTCTTAGTGATTGGTGCCGATGTGCTGTCTCGCTTATGTGAGCCAGAAGATCGTTCAACTATTATTTTATTTGGTGATGGTGCGGGCGCCGTTGTGATTGGTGCATCTGAAACGCCAGGGATCATTTCTACCCACATTTATGCCGATGGTCGCCAAGGCGACTTATTGAAATGCGCTTTCCCACCACGCCAAGGCGAAACCTCTGAAGCGGTCGGTTTTATGACCATGAAAGGTAACGATGTCTTTAAAGTGGCTGTGACTCAATTGTCCCATGTTGTGACTGAGACGCTGCGCATCAACAATATCGATAAGTCAGAAATTGATTGGTTAGTGCCACATCAAGCTAACTTCCGTATTATAAATGCTACCGCCAAAAAGCTTGATATGAGTCTCGATAAAGTCGTATTGACCTTAGCTAAACACGGTAATACCTCGGCTGCATCTGTGCCCATCGCATTAGATGAAGCCGTGCGTGATGGCCGGATTCAGCGTGGACAACTCCTGCTGCTTGAAGCCTTCGGTGCTGGTTTTGCGTGGGGCAGTGCGCTCATTCGTTTCTAAGTTCTACATGTGTTTTCCACATGATTTTTCAATAAATTAAGTTAGCCATAGGTAATTTGAATATGGAAAATGTTGCTTTTGTATTTCCAGGCCAAGGTTCACAAGCCCTAGGCATGTTAGCCGAGCTTGCCGAATCACACGCCGTTGTCGGGCAAACCTTTGCCGAAGCGAGTGACGTCTTAGGTTACGATTTGTGGGCATTGGTTCAGCAAGGTCCCGTTGAAAGCTTAAATGAAACCGATAAAACCCAACCAGCCCTATTAGCGGCGAGCGTGGCGATTTGGCGTGCCTACGTGGCTTCAGGCAAACCTATGCCAGCCATGTTAGCGGGTCATAGCTTAGGCGAGTATTCTGCTTTAGTGTGCGCCGGAGTGATGGATTTTAAAGACGCGATTAAGTTGGTGGAGTTACGCGGTCAACTGATGCAGCAAGCGGTTCCTGCTGGCACAGGCGCCATGTATGCCATTATCGGTTTAGATAACGAGGGTATCGCGAATGCTTGCGCTGAAGCGGCTCAAGGCGACGTGGTGAGTCCAGTTAACTTCAACAGCCCTGGTCAAGTCGTTATCGCGGGTCAAAAAGACGCGGTTGAGCGTGCAGCAGCGGCTTGTAAAGCTGCGGGCGCTAAAATGGCGGTAGCGTTACCTGTCAGCGTGCCATCACACTGCGCATTAATGAAACCTGCGGCGGATAAACTGGCCGTGGCATTAAACGATGTACAGTTTAATGCCCCAACGATTACTGTGATTAACAACGTTGATGTGGCATCACCCACCTCTGCTGCTGACATTAAAGATGCATTAGTACGTCAGTTATATTGTCCTGTCCGCTGGAGCGAAACTGTTGAGCTAATGGCCCAAAAAGGCATTACCCAACTGGTGGAATGTGGTCCTGGTAAAGTATTGACAGGATTAGCAAAACGAATTAATAAATCACTATCAGCCCAAGCGGTTAATGATGTCGCTTCATTAGCAGCATTAACTGAGTAAGGAGTTTGTATGAGTTTCAACCTGAATTTAACAGGCAAAGTGGCTTTGGTGACAGGTGCGAGCCGCGGTATTGGCCGTGCTATCGCTGAGACACTGGTCGAAGCCGGTGCAGTGGTTATTGGAACCGCAACCAGTGAGAAGGGCGCTGCGGCGATCCAAGAATATCTGGGTGACAAAGGTTTTGGTTTAGTGCTTAATGTCACAGATAGTGAATCTGTTACACATTTATTCGCCTCGATCAAAGAAAAAGCCGGTGATGTTGATATTCTAGTCAACAACGCGGGTATAACCCGTGATAATCTGCTGATGCGGATGAAAGATGATGAATGGCAGGATATTATCGACACTAACCTGACATCGTTATTTAGACTATCAAAACCTGTGATGCGTACCATGATGAAAAAGCGCTTTGGCCGAATCATCAATATCGGTTCAGTGGTAGGCACCATGGGCAATGCAGGTCAAGTTAACTACTCGGCAGCAAAGGCGGGTTTGATTGGATTTACAAAATCTCTTGCAAGAGAGGTTGCATCTCGTCAAATTACAGTTAATGCTATCGCTCCTGGATTTATCCAGACCGATATGACAGATGAGCTGACCGAAGAGCAGCAAAAAGCTATCATGTCACAGGTTCCGATGGAACGATTAGGGCAAGCGCAAGAAATTGCCAATGCAGTGCTCTTTTTGGCCTCGGACTCAGCCGCTTACATCACAGGCGAAACTTTGCATGTGAATGGCGGCATGTACATGGTTTAAGGGCGAATGGCAGGGATTTCTGTCGCAACTGAGTAGTGATCTGTATCAATTGATAGTGAAATTTCGTGGTTAGACCACGAAAACTAAGCTTGCATTGTCAGCCAAATCTAATAAACTACTCGCAATCTTACGCAAGTGCGTAATTTGAATAGGAAAGAAAACTAATGAGCAACATCGAAGAACGTGTAAAGAAAATCATTGTAGAGCAACTGGGCGTTAAAGAAGAAGACGTTAAGCCAGCGGCATCTTTCGTTGACGATCTGGGTGCAGATTCTCTGGACACTGTTGAGTTGGTTATGGCTCTGGAAGAAGAGTTTGATACCGAGATCCCTGATGAAGAAGCTGAAAAGATCACTACTGTTCAAGCAGCGATCGATTACGTTTCTAAGAATCAGTAATTCTGAATTCTTGAAGACAGGCGGCATTTTTGCCGCCTGTTTTTGTTTTACCCCCGTCAAATTCTGCCTCCGTGCCATTCAATCGTCTCTGGATCGTGTTTTAAGTGTTATCCACGAGATGCTCGCCGCAGATTGGCGAATTGTTCTAAATAAAAGTTATTTAAGAAATTGTCTAATGATAGAAAACCTTGTGTCCTCTATCTGAATTAACAAATTAGCATTTAAAGGTGACTGCCGTGTCTAAACGTCGTGTAGTGGTAACCGGTTTGGGGTTAGTAACTCCAGTGGGCAATACTGTCGATACTACTTGGAAGGCTTTGCTTTCGGGTAAGAGTGGTATTGCACCGATAACCAAATTTGATGCCAGTGAATTTACCACCCGTTTCAGTGGTTCAGTAAAAAATTTCGATGTTGAGCAATACGTAACGAAAAAAGACGCCCGTAAGATGGACCTCTTTATTCAATACGGTATGGCAGCTGGCATCCAAGCTATCCAAGACTCAGGTCTGGATATGAGCAAAGAAAACCCTGGTCGTGTCGGTACGGCTATTGGTGCCGGTATGGGCGGCATGTGGTTGATTGAACAAGGGCATAGCGCCTTGATGAATGGTGGTCCGCGTAAGGTTTCTCCTTTCTTTGTACCTAGCACTATCATCAATATGATTTCGGGCCACTTGTCGATCATGTTTGGCATGAAAGGCCCCAATTTTGCCGTGACGACCGCTTGTACTACAGGCGTGCACAATATCGGTTTTGCAGCGCGTACCATTGCCTATGGCGATGCCGACGTGATGGTTGCAGGCGGTGCAGAGGATGTCACTTCTCCTTTAGGCGTGGCAGGTTTTGGTGCTGCGAAAGCATTATCGACACGCAATGACGATCCGACTGCGGCAAGTCGTCCATGGGATAAAGACCGTGATGGTTTTGTGATCGGTGATGGCGCTGGTGTGATGGTGATGGAAGAGTACGAACACGCAAAAGCGCGCGGTGCGACCATTTACGGCGAATTAGTCGGTTTTGGTATGAGCGGTGATGCGTTCCATATGACATCGCCTCCAAGTGACGGAGCAGGCGCTGCGGCGGCTATGGTCAATGCCATTAATGACGCTAAGTTATCACTGGAGCAAATTGGTTATATCAATGCCCACGGTACGTCGACGCCAGCGGGTGATAAAGCAGAAGCTGCAGCGGTTAAGTCTGTATTTGGCGACCACGCCTATAAAGTACTGGTTAGCTCGACTAAATCGATGACGGGTCACCTCTTAGGTGCTGCTGGTGCAGTTGAAGCGATTTTCACCTTACTAGCATTGCGCGACCAAGCCGTACCGCCAACCATCAACTTGGATAATCCAGATGAAGGTTGTGACTTAGACTTTGTCGCCCACACTGCCCGTGACGTGAAGATGGATTACGCTCTGTGTAATTCCTTCGGTTTTGGTGGAACTAACGGTTCATTACTGTTTAAGAAAGTGTAAAGCTTGCATTGATAGTGCAAAAAAACAGTGAAGAAATGCGCCTGAGGGCGCATTTTTTATGGATGAAATCCATTGAGATTGTGAATTGAGTAGCATTATTTCACGCCTTTATTGTGATAAGAATCACTTTCTAACTAACTGATATCCATAACGTTAACCTTTGTTCATCAAGCTTGTTTAATTCTATTGGCCACAGATAATGACAGATATATTCAATCTTGATGGAGTGTGTCATGTTAAACCCTGCGGTGATCCCGCTTATCCCTCTCATCGGCGCATTAACGGCCAATCTGACCGAATTGATCCGCGGTGAATTTAAAGTTTGGCATCCTAACATGGACATAGGGATCAAGACTTTTACCTTAGCAATAGCTGCTTACGTGGTCGTCTGGTTTGCCTTATTGGTGACGGCGATTAATGTCGGTGGCGACAGCAATATGTCCTCGGGTCTTGAAGTGCTGGGTTTCTTTACACTTGGCTTAGGTGTGTACACTTTTGCGAAGGGCACACGATTTGTCAGCAGCGCGCTACAGCTATGGCTTTACCGCTTAGCCCTGCCGAGTTTACTGCTTTGCTGCGTGCTTATTAGTCACTTTGGTTAAATCGAATTCTTTGGCGAGGCCAATCGTAATTATCTTTACGCTATTGGGGATTTCTATCGTAAACTCAGCTTATTGCACGAAGACATTGAGCCACAGTGGCTGAATAAGTTGAGGTTATATGGCTGGTATCGATAGACAAAGTACCCTGAGATTTTTGTCAGAGCCTGCGGATGTAAATTTTGGTGGTAAGGTCCACGGCGGCGCTGTGATGAAGTGGATCGATCTCGCGGCCTATGCCTGTGCAGCGGGTTGGAGTGGTAAATATTGTATTACAGCCTATGCGGGCGGCATTCGTTTTGTGCAACCCATTTTAGTGGGCAACATAGTCGAAGTCAGCGCTAAGGTGATTTATACGGGGAAAACTTCTATGCATATCGGTATCGATGTGCGGGCGGGCGATCCTAAAGTTTCTGAACGTCATCTCACTACCCACTGTATTGTGATCATGGTAGCTGTTGATGAACATGGCCAGCCAACGCCAGTGCCTGAGTGGATACCACAGACTGAACATGATATTCATTTGCGCGATTCTGCACTGCGCTTGATGGAAATGCGTAAAAAGATTGGCGCCGAAATGGAAGCCCACGTGGTGAAATAGCCCCATAAATTAAATCAACAAAGGCGCTTAAGGCGCCTTTGTTGTCTCTGCCGAAAGGTGCGTTTGCCTGTCGGTCCGATTTCAATCTGACGCTGTGCAGGATGAGTGCTAAACTGCCGCCATTATTTTTCACTGCCTATTTCCCTAAATAAACATCCGTAATTGAATCCATAGATTGAAACACTTACTGGCACTTTATTAGTATTTGTTGTTGAGGTTTTAGCGGTAACATATTGGGCAGATGCAACACAACTCGATTCAGCAATTTCTACTCGATTCACCTTGTTTACCTATTTGAGGATCACTTCATGGCAAAAGTCGCATTTATTGGTTTAGGCGTAATGGGATACCCCATGGCGAGGCATTTATTGAACAAAGGCCATGAGGTCACTGTTTATAATCGCACTTTTGCTAAGGCGCAAACTTGGGTCGACACCTATGGCGGACGCTGCTGCCCAACGCCAAAGGAAGCGGCTCAGGGTCAAGATATTGTGTTTACTTGTGTGGGCAATGATAACGATCTGCGTGAAGTGGTATTAGGCAGTGATGGCGTTATTCATGGGATGGAAAAGGGCGCAGTGCTGGTTGACCATACTACGGCTTCGGCCGATGTCGCCCGTGAGCTTCATCAAGTGTTAGCGGAAAAGGGCATTGATTTCCTCGATGCGCCTGTGTCGGGCGGTCAAGCGGGCGCCGAAAATGGCGCCTTGACTGTGATGGTTGGCGGCGATGAAGCTGTGTTTGCCCGTGTTAAACCTGTGATTGAAGCCTTTGCCCGCTGCGCCGAGCGTTTAGGTGAGGTTGGTGCGGGTCAGTTAACTAAGATGGTGAACCAAATCTGTATCGCGGGTGTGGTGCAAGGTTTAGCTGAAGCATTACAGTTTGCGCGCAAGGCAGGGCTCGATGGCGAGAAAGTGATTGAAGTGATCAGTAAAGGCGCGGCGCAAAGCTGGCAAATGGAAAATCGCTACAAGACGATGTGGGGCCAAAGCTATGATTTTGGTTTTGCCGTCGATTGGATGCGTAAAGATTTAGGTATCGCCTTAGAAGAAGCCCGCCGCAATGGTTCACACTTGCCATTAACCGCGTTAGTCGATCAATTCTATTCAGAAGTACAGGGCATGGGCGGTAACCGTTGGGATACGTCTAGCCTGTTGGCGCGCCTAGAGAAATCGGCGAAATAAGCTTTACCTTAAGTTTCATCGTTATAAA
The DNA here is from genome assembly GCF_022690845.1 of Shewanella sp. N2AIL. Lineage (NCBI taxonomy): Bacteria > Pseudomonadati > Pseudomonadota > Gammaproteobacteria > Alteromonadales > Shewanellaceae > Shewanella > Shewanella sp. N2AIL. The sequence continues at coordinate 16,113 of NZ_JALBYT010000027.1, forward strand.
AACTTAGGTCTTGTAGTGATAGAAACTCTGGTTTCGAAGTGATAAAAACTTGGCTTTCGGAGTGATAAACACTCAGATTTCGCAGTGATAAAAATGCCCAGTCCCGATAGCGTCGGCAAATCGAACTGGGCATTTTTGTTTGTATCGTTTTTTGACTAGGATTTAGAACTAGATATTAAGCTCTCGATTTTAAGCTCCAGATTTTAAGCTCCAGATTTTAAGCTCTAGATTTTAAGCTCTAGATTTTAAGAACTAGGATATTAAATCGTTAGTCTTTCCAGCGAATATGCGTCACTAAACTGTGGGTTTCACTTGGGGCAAGCACGACTTTATCTTCTAAAACATTGGCCGCTTCTAGACAGACCATGGTCAAATAATCTTCTGGATTAAACCGGCCAAGGCGTTGTGACTTTTCAATCCATGGATTCCATAATACGGCGGATTGGCTGTTCTCGCGGCTGACTTCGATTATTCCCTGCGGCGTATGCAATAATTGCACAGGGCCGAGTTCGGCATAGACACGATCTGTCTCGCGATCAAAGCGCACTTCATCCGTGGTTTGCGGATAAGGCCCTTCGGCAAATTCGATGTATTTGGAGCCACTAAAACCGCTCGCTTTGAGTTGGTGGATATCCTCAATCGGGAAATAAGTGTGCAGCGCTTGGGTAAGCGTGACGGTTTCATCGCCTAAGTTGGTATTCACAAGACTGATACTCAGGGTGTCGCCTAGGGTGAATAACACGCTGACCTGAGTGTTATGCGGCCAATAGATTTTATCTTGCTCACTGATTTTTAAGCTAAAACGTAAATCTACTAACTGATTACGCATTTCTACCGATTCCAGCGCCCAAATGCGGGTGCGGGCGAAACCGTGTTGGGGGAAGTTTGCTTCACTACTCATGCCAAACCAAGGCCAGCATACGGGCACACCGCCACGGATCCCATTACCGGGTTGATAATCGTCAGCCGATGAAACCCACAGCAAAGGTGCTTTTCCTACGGGTTGAAAATAGTCTATTTGCGCGCCCTGCAAAAAAATTCTTGCCTGACATAACGCCGTATTCACTTCGACATAATCGAGCCCGTTGGCGTGCTTTTTAGTAGTGACAGAACCCATAGTTGCAATATCCTTAACTCTGCTGGCATATCAGAAAAACAGGCAGTTAGCTTACAAAGTTTTCCGCTATAACATAAGGCTTTGTTGCGATCAATTTACGGTTTCGCTGTTCGTTTGTGTAAACAAAAGTCTGTGGCGGCGGTTGGGGTGCTTTCTTTTTCGGCAAATTTAGCTAAAGTGGTCAGAGCACCAAAGTGGTCAGATCACTTAGTTGAGTTGCAGTCTAACAAGAAAAGGGAAGCGATTATGCCAGTTTATCAAGCGCCGCTGCGCGACTATCAATTTATCCTCAATGAAATGTTACATATTTATCAGCAAGATGCGCTCAAAGGGTTCGATGAAATCGATCCAGATCTTGTCGATGCTATTCTCCAAGGTATGGCTGACTTTAGTATTGAAGTCATGCTGCCGCTCAATAGTGTCGGCGATCTGCAAGGCTGTAAGTTGGTCGATGGCAAGGTGGTTACACCTGAGGGTTTTGATAACGCCTATCGGCAGTTTGTTGATAATGGCTGGCCAACGCTGACCTGCGATCCTGAATATGGCGGCCAAGGTCTACCCGAAGTGGTGGGGATTTTCGCGACTGAGATACAAACGGCAACCAACATGGCCTTTGCTATGTACCCAGGTTTAACCCATGGCGCTTATGCTGCCATTCATGCCCACGGCAGTGATGCACTTAAGCAAAAATATTTGAGTAAATTAGTTAGCGGAGAATGGACTGGGACAATGAATTTGACCGAGTCTCACGCCGGTACTGACTTAGCCTTATTACGCACCAAAGCCGTGCCGGTCTCTGAAGGCGTTTTTGCTATTACTGGTGAGAAGATTTTTATCTCCTCAGGCGATCACCAACTCACCGACAACATAGTGCATCTAGTATTAGCCCGCTTGCCGGATGCACCAGAGGGCGTGAAGGGAATATCTCTATTCGCCGTGCCGAAAGTGCTAGTGAATAGCGACGGTAGCTTAGGCGCGCCGAACACTTTATATGCCAGCGGCCTTGAACATAAGATGGGTATTCACGGTAACTCCACCTGCGTGATGGTGTTTGAAGGTGCATTGGGCGAGCTTGTTGGCGAGCCGCACCAAGGACTGCGCGCCATGTTTACTATGATGAACCAAGCGCGTTTAGGCGTGGGCGTGCAAGGGCTGGGTGTCTCTGAGATTGCCTATCAAAACGCCTTGGCCTACGCCAAAGACAGATTACAGAGCCGCGCTTTAAGCGGTGCCAAAGCCCCAGAAAAAGCCGCCGATCCGATTTTGGTTCACGGCGATGTGCGCCGCATGTTGCTGTCGCAAAAAGCCTTTAATGAAGGCGCAAGAGCCTTAGTTGGACAACAAGCTTTGTGGCTCGATGAAGCCGAGCGTCATACCGATCCAGCCAAGGCCAAAGTTGCCTCCCAGTTAGCGGCCCTGTTTACGCCTGTTGTGAAAGGTTTTATCACTAATCGCGGCTTTAATGCCTGTGTCGATGCGCAGCAAGTGTTTGGTGGACATGGTTATATCCATGAGTGGGGCATGGAGCAATTTGTGCGTGATAGCCGTATTGCGCTGATTTATGAAGGCACTAACGGCATTCAGGCGCTGGATTTAGTGGGGCGTAAGTTACTTAGCGACCGCGGCGCGGCGATGCAGCAATGGTCGGCATTAGTGACTGAGTTCATTAAGTCACATAGCACCAATGCGGCGATGCAACCTTACGTGAGTGGTTTAATGGATTGTGCGGGTGATTTGCAAAAGGCTAGCGGTTATTTAGCTGCACAAGCTGCGACCAATCCTGACATTATCGGCGCAGCGTCTATGGCTTATCTGGAGTTATTCGGCGTGACTGCACTGGCGTGGATGTGGGCCAGAAGTGCCGCGGTGGCATTAGCGGCGTTGGAGCAGGGCACCGAAGAAACCCCGTTTTACCAAGCTAAATTGAAAACCGCCGATTTCTATATGGCTTACTGGGCGGTACAAGGTCGCAGTCTGCGTAAGCAAATTGAGCAGGCGAGTGAAATGCTAACGCAATTAGATGAAGCTATCTTTTAAGCATTCATCTTATATGCTGAGTTAAGCCCTTGCTTAACAACAGTTCGAGAACAACCTAAAACCAGCGCACTGCGCTGGTTTTTATTTTTATCCCACATTAAAACTTCTATCTAAGGTCTTTGCGACTGAACCTCTGTTTCGTTTAAGTCATAACCAAATATCACAAGGATAATGTGAGCTGACGCTAGCTATTTACCTAACAGATTTCACATTTATGTAAATTCAAATGATAATCGTTGTCATTCGTAAATCATTCTTTATAATGACGGCCAATTCGTTTGAATACATTTGTAAACCCTTTGGTTTATTCCATTTTTATGCGCTCGCGCTGGGGACATTCTGTGAAGACTCGTTTCGCCTACTCATTAATTGCACTTGCACTCGCTCAACATCAGTCGGCATTCGCCGCTGAAACTGTACTCGATAAAGAGGCTCCGCAGCAGACCTTGTCTACGAGTTCATCTGTTGCAAGTCCTGCACCGACTCAAGCCACGACCGATGAGGAGGTAAAACTCGCAGCACCTGAGCGTATTGCCGTCCATGGCCGCGCGATGCAAATGTACGTCGATAAAGAAACCACGATTGGCACTAAGACGGCGATTAATGTGATGGAATTGCCGCAGTCGGTGCAAGTGCTGACCGAGCAGTTAATCGTTGACCAAGCCGCGCGCAATATTACCGATTTATACCGCTCAATCGCGGGTGTGAGTGAGTTTAGTTATTCCGGCGTGACCTTTCGCGGTTTCCGCGACGATGCCAACGTTTTTTATGATGGGGTAAGGGGCGATCCCTATTCGGGATTTTCTGTGCCACAACTCTTTAATGTGCAGCGGGTTGAAGTGTTAAAAGGCCCTGCATCGGCACTCTATGGCGGCGGTGAACCTGGCGGCATGATTAACTATGTCACTAAAAAACCGACGTTTGTCGAGAGCAAAGAGCTGACCTTAAGCACGGGCAGCGAGGACATGATGGGGGGCTCGCTGGATTTCACTGGCGGCTTAACCCAAAATCTTGCCTATCGTTTTGGCGCCTATTATCAGCAGGAAGATAGCTTTCGCAATAATGCCGATAGCCAAAATGCCGAAGTGGCGGGTGGGTTACTCTACGAAATCAGTGATGATACTAAGCTCACCACCACTTTCGATATTATTAAGCAGGATTTAGGCGGCAATCGATTGCGCGGCGTGCCTGTCGATAATGACGGTAACTTCCTCGTTGCGCCATCCTATAATGCCAATGAGAAGAGTGACTTCCAGAAGATGGATGCGCTGGTGCTGCAATCGATTCTCGACCATCAATTTACCGATAATTTCTCGGTCAAGACGCAGATCCGCTATCTGAATAATGATTCCACGCAGCAATATCATGAATCGAGAGGTTGGGTCGATGTAAATGGTGATGGTAAAGCCAATAGTGCAGATGGCACCATTAAGCGTGAATACCGAGTGCAAGCACGGGCAAATGATGAAATCAGTTTAACCAATGATTTTGTTTATGCATTCGATGCCTTAGGTTTTGAACATGAGTTCCTGTTCGGTGGCGATTATCACTATGTGGAAACCGAGTACCATTACAAGCTCGCGACCAGCAAGGAAGGCGTGGGTAACCTAAATATTTTTGACCTTAACTATGGTGAGACGGATCCTAGTACCTATCAATTAAAAGACATGGATACCGACGGTACCCGTGCTAACCGTTTTGGCCTTTATGTGCAGGAACACTTGCACTTTAATGAACAGTGGTCATTGATTGCCGGTCTGCGTTTCAGCCAGTTTGACGATTATGATAAAAAGACCGGTTTCTCCTTCAGCGATAACGCGATAACGCCAAGGGCAGGGCTTAATTATCGCCCAATCGATTCAATGTCCTTTTATTTGAATTACTCTGAGAGCTTTAATCCAGCATCTTTAACCGATCAAGCACAAGATATTGCTGACGGTTTCCTCGATCCAGAAACGGGTAATCAAATTGAACTTGGGATGAAAAATGAGTGGCTTGATGGCCAGTTTATGACCACGCTCGCCGTATATCGCATTGAAAAACAAAATGTCGCTCAAGCTAACCCTTTAAATACTGGCGATGACGATGGCATTCCCGCTTTACTTAATTTGGGTGAAGTACACAGTCAAGGCCTTGAATGGACGCTGGTGGGGGATTTAACCGATAACCTGACTGTTACGGCGAACTATGCCTATAACGAGACCGAAGTGGTTAAAGGAGTCACTAACGACAGTTTAACCAATACCTTCGACAGTAAGCACTTTGCCAATGCGCCGCGTCATCAAGCGGGGATATGGACCCGTTACGACATCAATGCACTCGATTCGGCGATTGCCTTTGGTATGGACTATGTGGGCGAGCAGTTCAGCCTCGATGGTCAAATAGTGAAGCCCCATACGATTTTTGACATGAGCTGGACGACTCAGTGGGATCAAACTCAAGTTCGTTTAAATCTTAAAAATATCTTCGACAAAGAATATGCCGTCAGTGGGTTTAGCGAACGTAATGGCCATTTCCCCGGTGAGCCGCGCAATATCACGCTAGAACTGAGTCATAAGTTTTAATGCATTAATGTGAAAACAGCTTGTTCGTTAAGGATGACGAACAAGCTAACCTGCCTAACCTTGCTCACCACTGCCGTTATTTCTGCCAGTATTTGCTGTCGTTATCATCACCGGCTAATGCTTGCACACTATCTCAATAGTATTTTCCTATTAAGATGATAGCTTCTATCCGTTATCCTTTCTCATTTAGCTTGTTTAGACTCGCCTTATATGAATTATTCGATAAGGTTTCCCTATGCACGCCGTCAGGCACTTAGCCTCCAAAGACGCTCAATCTAACGCTAGCCCACTGGTGGCCCTGATTGCAGAAGGGGGTGGCCAGCGTGGCATTTTCACCGCAGGCGTGCTCGATGCTTGGCTTGATAGCGGATTCGATCCCTTTGATTTATTTATTGGAACATCTGCAGGTTCACAGAATCTCAGCAGTTTTTTAGCCCGTCAAAAGGGTTATGCCAAACGCTTAATCCGCGGTTTGTCGCGGCATAAACGTTTCTATCGACTCGGTCGCGGGTTAGTCGGCGGTAACGTGGTCGATTTAGATTGGTATTTTGAGCAGACGCGACAAGGAATGTTTAAATTAGATCTTAACGCGGCAACAGCCTCACTCGGTGATCGGCAGTTACTGATCACCACTACCAATGCCAGTGATCGCAAGGGTTATTTTTTAAGTCCAAGCAGTAAAAGCCAGTGGCGCGAATTGCTTAAAGCCTCCAGCGCATTGCCATTTTTGTATAAACAAGGAGTAAAACTCACGCCTTGGCTAAATGATAACGCCTGTAATAGTGACAAGGCCTGTAGTAACGGCGCGGCTAATCATGGCGGGTCGCATCACAGCGCAGCATTGAGCGAATCTATCGACAGTGATTTTTATCTCGACGGCGGCTTAGCCGCGCCTTTACCTGTGCGTGAGGCCTATCGTCGTGGTGCCCGCAAAATTGTGGTGATCCGCACTGTGAGTGAGGATTTTCAGGCGCAATCGGCTTGGGTGCATAAACTTAAATCTTGGATTTGTGTTTCTGGTTTTTGCCCGAAAACCATAGATTATTTAGTGCAGCACGAACAAGCCTATCAGGATGAATTGGATTTTATGGCTAATCCGCCAGAGGATGTGGAGATAGTGCAGATTTTTGCCGCTGAAAATTTGCAGAGTAAGTTATTGGGTAGCACCGATGCCGATTTACGCCATGATTACCATGCGGGCATGAGTGCCGGAAAGCTGTTTTTAACCCAAGATCCGATGGCATTGACGCAGATGAATGTTCATTTTCAAACTCAAGTGCAAACCAACGCTCACACTCAAACTCACATTCAAGCTCACTCTCAAATCAAGCCATTCAGTGCGCTGTCGGCCTAGTTTAATTCTAGAGTTAAGACACAATTTTGTGCACGAGTAAGCAATAAAAGTAAACAGCATCGAAATACAAAAGCCACCCTAGGGTGGCTCTTGTGGCTGTCGGTCTTAACCAGTTCATTAATCTAATTAATGAACTTAGATGATTAATCTAGCTCATCAATCTTGCTCATCAGCCCAGTTTATTAACCTAGTCCTTCAACGTTAGGTCATTAATAACTTGAGGTGTGTACAGAGCGCACTGCTCGGCCCGATGGGTCGATAATACCGCGCAAGCTTTCGTCCCAAGCTAATGCTTCTGGCGTTGAACAGGCGACGGATTTACCACCTGGAACCGTTTCAGCGGCGCCGCTCAATGGATAATGTTCCTCAAAGAAGCAGCGATAGAAATAGGCTTCTTTGGTTTCTGGTGTGTTGTATGGGAAACGGAATTTCGCGTTCGCCAATTGTAAATCATCCACCCGCGCTGCAGCTTGTTCTTTCAAACCGTCAATCCAAGAGTAGCCTACGCCGTCACTGAATTGTTCCTTTTGACGCCATGCCACTTCTTTTGGCAATTTGTGCTCAAAGGCTTGGCGCAGAATGTGTTTCTCGATACGACCATCCTTAGACATTTTCGCTTCAGGGTTGATGCGCATCGCCACATCCATAAACTCTTTATCGAGGAAGGGCACACGGGCTTCTAATCCCCAAGCGGCCATGGCTTTGTTGGCACGCAGACAATCGAACAGATGCAGCTTATCGAGTTTGCGGACTAATTCCTCGTGGAATGCCTGTGCGTTTGGCGCTTTATGGAAGTATAAATAGCCGCCAAATAGCTCGTCAGCACCTTCACCCGATAACACCATCTTAATGCCCATGGCTTTGATTTTACGCGCCATTAAATACATAGGTGTCGCGGCACGTATGGTGGTGACATCGTAGGTTTCTAAGTGATAGATCACTTCTTTAATCGCATCTAAGCCTTCTTGGAAGGTGAAATGGATCTCATGGTGAATCGTACCAATGGCATCTGCGACTTTTTTGGCGGCGATTAAATCTGGCGCACCTTCAAGGCCGACGGCAAAAGAATGCAACTGTGGCCACCAAGCGTTGGTTTCGCCATCGTCTTCAATGCGGCGTTTCGCAAAGGTTTGCGTCACGGCGGAAATGATCGATGAATCTAAGCCGCCTGATAGCAACACACCATAGGGTACGTCTGACATTAATTGGCGTTTGACCGCCGCTTCTAATGCGTCACGTAATTCTTCTTGGCTGGCTGGGTTATCTTTAACTGCATCATAGCTTTGCCAATCGCGGCTATAGTATTTAACGGCTTCACCATCTTTTGAATACAGATACTGGCCCGGTAAGAACTCTTCTACCGTTTTACACACTGGCATCAGCGCTTTCATTTCAGAGGCAACATAGAAGTTACCCGCAGCGTCACGGCCTGTGTATAGCGGGATGATACCCATGTGATCGCGGCCGATAAGGTATCTGTCCTGGGCTTTGTCATATAACACAAAGGCGAAGATACCGTTTAATTTATCAAGGAAGTCAGTGCCATATTCTTGATACAGCGCCAAGATTACTTCACAGTCAGAGTTGGTTTGATAGCTGTACTTATCGCCTAGCTGGGCTTTCAATTCTTTGTGGTTATAGATTTCGCCGTTGACCGCAAGGATCAAACTGCCATCTTCGGTCAGCAGTGGCTGAGCACCGTGTTCAATGTCAACAATGGCTAAACGTTCGTGGGCAAGAATTGCCTTATCACTGGCATAAATACCTGACCAGTCAGGGCCACGGTGGCGCATTAGCTTAGACATTTCTAGCGCGACTTGGCGCAGTTCTTTGGCATCAGATTGGATATCTAAAATCGAAAAGATTGAACACATAGTACAACTCCCACACTGTCTGTCATTTGAGGATGTCTCAATTGAGGTTTAATGTGCCAGCAATTTAGGCATTTGCCAAACACTATTTTTGATGTTTTATCTGTTTATTGGTGTTTTTGTTGATTTAGATGTTTATGTTTAATGCTTTTATTTGAGAATAATTCATTTAATTTGCGTTATTTTTGATGATTTGTTTTTATTGTCTGATTTGGCGTGAGGGGTTTTGGGGAATTCACAATGTGTTTTAAAAAAGTGTCGATGACAGAAAAACCGTTAAAAAAGACCATAAATAATGAGTTGGCTCGTTTAAGTGTTTTATTTTTAATCAATTAATGCGCCGAGTTTGACATCAACCAATGGCATAAGCCTATGCAGAATGGTGTGGCAGGATGGATATTTCGCGATAACGGCATTGTTTGTGAGCTGAAAACAAAAAAGCACGTGAATGGTTCACGTGCTTTTCAATCTTGTTTGGTGCTTTGGTTGGCGGAGGAAGCGTTTTATTCAGCTGCTTTATTTCGCAGGTGCGACTAGCGGGCGTTAATAAGAGACGACTAACCAAGTCGCCTCTCACAAGCTGTCACTGATACAAGCTGCTATTTTGCATCTGTCACAAGCGTCGTTTTAGCTGGGCGCAGGCTATTAAACTCTGTGCCTTGATAGTATCCCGGCCAATCTTTGCTGTTGCCCAATGTGCGCGTGACTTGGTAGTAGATTTGCAAATCTTGCAGCGCGCCGCTCAAATCCCAGTCTTCACGGTATTCATCGCAGACATTGTGATAACAGCCTTTCATTGTCGCTTGCATCTGGGTTTTATAAGCAGCCGTGGCTTCATCAACGGGGTCGCTACCGCCGCCGGCAAATACCGCTGGCACGCCCAGTTTGGCAAAGCTGAAATGATCTGAACGGAAGAAACCGCCCGAAGCGGGATTTTTCTCACCCATGGCGATGCGGTTCTGTTGTTTCGCCGCATCAATAAGGTAAGTTTCTAACTCAGATTTCCCTTTGCCGACAATCGTAAAATCCTTGGTTTTGCCGTAGATATTGGTGCTGTCGAGGTTTAACACTGCCACGGTTTTGTCGATAGGATAAAGTGGATTGGCAGCGTAATAGCGCGAACCGAGTAAGCCTTGTTCTTCGCCTGTTGTGGCAATAAAGGTGACCGAGCGCGCTAAACCGTGGCCTTGTTTGACATTGTCGGCTAATTGCCTGGCGATTTCGAGAATGCCAGCAGTGCCTGAGGCATTGTCCATGGCGCCGTTGTAAATCTGATCGCCTGCTTTCGTCTCGTCTTTACCTATGTGATCCCAATGGGCGGTATAGAGGATCTGCTCGTCGGCTTGTGTGCTGCCGGGGAGCGTGGCGACTACGTTGTAGCTATTCGCGTATTCGGCTTTATTTTTAAAGGCGATACTGGCCGTTTGCTCAAGGGGGACATTAATTGGGCTGTCGGCGGCACGCGCCATCAAGCTCGGCAGTGATAAACCAGATTTATCAAACAGTTGGGTCGCTGCGTCCAATGTAAGCCAGCCTTCGACTTGGATGCGGCTATCTTGTTCGGCTTTACTCAGCACCAGATCTTGTTGTGGCCCAGTCCAGCTATTTTCTACCACAGACCAAGGATAAGAGGCGGGCTCAGTATCATGGATGATCAGTGCACCAAGGGCGCCTTGACGGCTGGCCTCTTCAAACTTATAGCTCCAGCGGCCGTAATAGGTCATGGCTTTGCCATTGAATTTACCCGAGTCAGGGCGGGCAAAGCCGGGGTCGTTCACTAAGATCACCGCGATCTTGCCTTTCATGTCGAGATCTTGGTAATCATTCCAACCATATTCGGGTGCGTTCACCCCATAGCCAACGAAGACTAATGGCGCATTTTCAATATTAATGCCACCGTTATCGTGGCGACTGCTGAGCACCAGATCTTTTCGGTATTTAAAGGGTAATCCTGCCAGCGTAACTTGCTGCGCTTCATCTGCGGTATAGCTCACCATAGGCACAGGTTGCAAAAAGCTGCCTTGATACGCGCCCTTGAGCCCCATATCTGTAAAGGCTTTAGCCAAATAGTCCAAGGTGAGTTTTTCACCGTGAGTGGTCGGCGCCCGACCTTCAAATTCATCGGATGACAGGGCTTTAATATCATTTCTAAAGCGCGCTTCATTAAACTGCACTGGTTTGAGTTCAGCCAAGGTGCTGTTGTCATCGGGTTGGGATGAATTCGGACTACAGGCACTGAGCATAGCCAGCGCACAGAGTGGATACAGACGTCGCATAGGTTAATCCTACTGTTGTTTTAATTAAGGAATTTTAGATTTCTGTTAATCAATCAGAAGCGAGACTTATCATGAAGCAAGCTGCTGCGAGCCACAAGGCTGAGAAGAAGGTGAATGTGTTACTTAATGTTGCTTTACCCTATGCAATACGCCTTTTGGCTAGGTGTATTGCATGGGTAATGTTGGAATGACTCGCAAGAATGAGTGGTTACGCAGGGGTGGCCAAAGGTTTAGATAATTGTTTAAACAACATCGATGTCGCCCGCGCAGGCGAATACATGATTTGGGCGGAACGGTTCTTTGTCGATATCTTCAAGCTTACTTACGCCACTGGTGACCAGAATGGTTTCAAGCCCAGCTTGGAAGCCCGCTAAAATATCGGTACGCATATTGTCGCCGATAATGACAGTGTCTTCTGAGTGTCCATCAATATGATTAAGCGCTGAGCGAATAATCCAAGCGCTCGGTTTACCCACGTAGAAAGGTTTTTTACCGGTAATACGCTCGATTGGCGAACACAGCGCGTCACAGGCAGGGCTGTAAGCTGGGCCGTGAGTGTCAGGGTTGGTGGCAATAAAGCGGGCGCCACCTGCCACAAAGGCTGCGGCTTTATGGATCATTTCCCAATTGTAGGAGCGGGTTTCACCGACAATCACAAAGTCAGGGTTGATATCGGTGGATATTGACACCTGACTTGAAGGCTTAACCCTTACTATAACAACAAAAAATAGATGTGTTTAGCAGGGTTTCGATGTGTATTTTTAACTTGATTATTACATCAATAAGGTTCATCAATCTCAAATGAACTCTTATTGGCAGTGTTAATAACTTTAAGATTAAGCCCATCAGTTAATTCAAGTTTGATTTTTATGTTTTTGCTCGATTTATCAATGAGTAGTAGGTTTTTGATATTATTATTGTTGTTCAAAACCATTGACTCTAACTCCTCCGTTCTTTTAAGCATGCGTAATGTATTTTTTGCGGCTTTTTGTGGATGTTTACTGCATGAAAAACCACCACCAATAGGCATGTATTCCGTTCCATCTCGGACGGTAACATTAGTATTCGCCGCTTTGTTACGCAAGATCTGTCGTTGTTCAGTAGTTAGAGATTCTTTGCTATCAGTTTTAAAAATCGCTCGTGCAATAACGTGAGGCCAGTTGTCGTGTAATATTTGTATCAAATCAGTATTAGTCCAAGTGATGTGGTTAGCACCGTTTTTTTCATGAAGTAATATGTCTAGCAAGTAAGCTTCATTGCCATCAAAATACACGAATAGCATTTCATCACCTTTACCTCCCTCCTCAAAATGAATATGGTAGATTCCCCATTCAAAGCGAAGTAAGTCAGTTTTTTTATTTTGGTGTTGGCCTTTAACTTGTTTACTAAGAAACGGATTTACATCTTTACCCTTAGATAGCATTGATACGATATCTACTATCTCAGTGCGATTCTGTAGCTGTGGAGATATGTGAATGTTCCACTTTTTGATCGGTATTCTGCGTTCAGTCACTGTAAGAAAGTGAAGCACTAAGTTTTGTATATCATAATGCTTATAGCTCAAGTGAGCTTCTGTAGCACTAATGTGTTGCTTTCTTAGCTCTGCAAAACTAGGTATTGGGTAACCAAAATCTTTTAGCTTTTCTTTGATTTCAGTTTCTAAATCCTTAAAGAAATTTACTTCCATGTTGTGCTCCTATTACTGTGCAAAATGCTATTAAAAGCATTCTATCGCGTTATGTAGATATGGCAAGAAGTAGGGGAGGTAACTAGCTGTTTTAAAATGAGGTTTGTGAAGTAGTGCGAGAGGCATTACTATAAGTGCAATACGTATTAGACCACTGTGGATATTGACACCCGACTTGAAGGCTTAACCCTTACTATAACAAGAATACGCTGATGTGTTTAGTAAGGGGCTCAGCTGATTCTACTGTGGAATAAGTCCATGTCCACAATGCTTACAAATACTTGCTTCTTTTTTTACCAACTCTTGGCACTTTGGACAAAGTAAGTGTGTTTTATTGGTTGGAGCATTTGGGTCCACTTTCTTACTTGAGATAGCTAGATATATAATATGTGCTGGTATTGTAAAAAGTAAAAAAATAAATCCTGTAAAGAACGATATTATATGAAGGATTACAAAAATGATATTGCCCATGTTTTGGCCTCATAGTTATTAAAGTTGAGTAGGGTTAGTTACGTGTTAATCGTGGATGGGCATGATGAGCACTTTATTTGATTTAGCTATAGATGGAGCTAATGTTGCTACTTACTTATCCATCAATGCCTCACAAAAAAATACTATTAGGAGCATTCTATCGCGTTATGCAAATATGGCAAGAAGTAGGGGAGGTAACTAGCTGTTTTAAAATGAGGTTTGTGAAGTAGTGCAGAGGGCGTTACTATAAGTGCAATACGTATTAGACCACTGTAATGTTAGCACCTGACTTGAAGGCTTAACCCTTACTATAACAAGAATAAGCAGATCTGTTTAGTAAGGGCTTGTCGTTGTGCTACTGCTACTTTTTAAGCAGTTTATTGAAATCTACATCGTAGCCGGCTTCTAGCATTTCCTGAGCAATCTTCATTTCCCAGTTTTCACTAACGTAAACAATACCGCTAATGTCATTTGGTAGCTCAATATCACCCTCAACTAATGGCACAACATTCTCTCGTCCAAGCTTACCCATTAAGAAGCCATGTTCAAAGATGACATTCTGACGCGCTCTAGGTTGCAAGTCGTCAGACTTTGTCTTTACCACACCTAAATCATCTGGTGTATAAAGGACAATCGCAAAGCGTGTTACATCGGAGTAATCTTCAATCTTCTCGATTATTGTTCTACTTTTGTTTACTTGCTCATCAAGTATTATTGCTTCAAAACCGAGTTTTTCAATGAAGCGAGCTGTGCGATATTTAACCTCACCATCATGTCCATGCACAATGAACACTTTATTGGATTTAGCTTCAGGTATAGTTTTCACGTCTTGAACTTCCTTGTTGCTTGGGGTGAAATCATATTCATCATTTTTGATATCGAGGATTAACGAATCTAAATATGAATATGTTTTCTCTCCATCATTTATCCAGAAATAGTCAGCATCGCTTTCGTTTCGGCGTAATAAAACAGCATAAGCCACGAACAAAGTATTAAAGTGTTTAACTTCTCGAGGCATATTCTCTTCAAGAAAAGCCGTAGTAACATGTTTCCATTTTACAAATCTGCGTGCACCGTAGTTAGCACCTCGATCATTAAACGATGTATAAACGTCGCTTAGTAGTCGTTCTTTAAGTCTCTCTAATCCATCAATGATTTCTTGCTTTTCCATCCATGCCTCACAAAAAAATACTATTAGGAGCATTCTATCGCGTTATGCAAATATGGCAAGAAGTAGGGGAGGTAACTAGCTGTTTTAAAATGAGGTTTGTGAAGTAGTGCGAGAGGTATTACTATAAGTGTAGATTGTATTAGACCACTGTAATGGTAAAGCCTGCTTTGTAGAGTTCGTGGGTGAGGGCGCCTTCACCAATGACATAGGCTTTGCTGCCTTCTTGGTGCTGTAAAAAGTCAGCGGTTGCCATCGCGGAGGTATAAAAGCATTCTTCAGGAATATCAATACCGGCAGCGCTTAAACGGTTTTGCAGATCCTTTCCCGTTTGTACGGGATAGTTAGTCAGGACGACTAACGGATTGCCTTGTTCTAAAATACGCTGGATAAATTTGTCGCTGCCAGGGATCAGTTTATTGTCGTGCAGTAGTACACCATCGATATCGCAGATAATATTTTTCATCTAATAGTCTCTTGTCATGCCGAGCAAAAATCACTTTTCGTTAAGTTATCTAATGCCACATTGCCCCAGAAAACAATGCTTTTGTGGAAAATAGTTAAAAAAATAGAGACCCTAAGGTCTCTATTTGTGATCTCGCGACCAATTGCTATTTCGCGAAACTAATCAGGCGCGTAACCGCTCGGGCCGATGAGATTGCCATCAAGATAGGCTTGGCCGTTTTGCATGTTAAGACGGTGCTGACTAAACCATTTCACCACGAGTGGATAAATGGCATGTTCTTGCTCATGCACACGGGCGGCGAGCATGTCAGCGGTATCTTCTTCATAAACAGGCACTTTAGCCTGTAAAATCACCGGACCTGCATCAAGCTCTGGCGTGACAAAATGCACGCTGGCACCATGTTCGCTGTCGTTAGCGTCAATGGCACGTTGATGGGTGTTTAAGCCAGTGTATTTCGGTAACAGTGACGGATGGATATTGATCATGCGACCTAGGTAATGATTCACGAAATCATCGGTTAAGATCCGCATAAATCCTGCCAACACGATTAAATCGGGTTGGTACTGTTCGATGACTGTCATTAAACGCGCATCGTATTCAGAGCGAGATTCACCTTGGTGAGCTATCACGCAGCTGGTATCAATTTCGCCATGATGGGCGCGCACTAGGCCATAGGCATCGGGTTTATTACTGATGACTCCGACAACTTCGGCCTGCAGATTATCGTCGCAACCGTCGATAATCGCTTGCAGGTTACTGCCATTTCCGGAAATTAATACAACTACACGACAGCTCTGGGGCATTACAGGATCTCCACTTGCTCTTCATTGCCTTCACGATCTGCGATAGCACCGATCAGCCAAGCTTGTTCGCCTTCTGCAGCCAGTAATGCAAGTGCAGCATCCACTTTATCGGCTGGCAGCGCGACTAACATGCCGACGCCACAGTTGAAGGTGCGATACATTTCATATTCTGCAATGTTGCCATTTTCCATTAACCAACTGAAAACAGCAGGCCATTGCCATGAATCGCCTTGGATAACCGCTTTTAAATTATCTGGCAGTACGCGTGGGATGTTTTCCCAGAAGCCGCCGCCAGTAATGTGTGCCATTGCATGTACGTCTGATGCTGCGATCAGTTTCAGCAATGATTTCACGTAAATTTTAGTTGGCTCAAGTAGATGTTCAATTAGCGGTTTGCCATTGAGATCTTGTTGAGGGTCTGCTTGGCTCACTTCTAATACTTTACGTACTAAAGAGTAACCATTTGAATGAGGGCCGCTCGAGGCTAATGCGATAAGCGCATCACCCGCTGCCACTTTGCTACCGTCAATGATGTCGGCTTTTTCAACTACGCCTACGCAGAAACCTGCTAGGTCGTAATCTTCACCTTCGTACATGCCTGGCATTTCAGCGGTTTCACCGCCGATTAACGCACAACCAGATTGGAAACAACCTTCGCCGATACCGTTGACGACAGACGTCGCGGTTTCAACATCCAGTTTGCCCGTTGCATAGTAATCGAGGAAAAACAGTGGCTCAGCACCTTGAACGATTAAATCGTTCACACACATAGCAACTAAGTCTATGCCGACAGTGTCATGTTTTTTATAGTCGATAGCTAAACGCAATTTAGTCCCAACACCGTCGGTGCCAGACACTAAAACCGGTTGCTTGTATTTAGTGGGGATTTCACACAGGGCGCCAAAACCACCTAAGTTGCCCATAACTTCTGGACGACGGGTACGTTTAACGGCTGCTTTTATGTTACTTACCAGTGCATTACCTGCATCAATATCAACGCCGGCATCTTTATAGCTCAGTGGGGTAGGTGTGCTCACGGAGGGATCCTCTCGGGTACATCGTTATTGGATTTTATGCGGCGGTATTCTACCAGCTTGTGCTAGGGGTCGAAAGTCATGATTTGGATTTATGCCCCTCGGCGCAGTATTTTTGGCCGAGTAAAACTGTATTTCAGTTTCTGAGGTCTTGAGATTGGTCACAAAATAGTAAATTAAGGTACGTATCTTAGTCGATCGGGAATTATTCTTGGGAGATAGCTCACGATTAGGCCTAATGGCAAAACTTTATGTTTTACCTAGTAAACAAATCAACTAGAATCTGAAAAATTTGCCTAAAATAATACGCCGAAAAATAAAGTAGGAGAGAAAAATGAAAGTTGTCGAGGTTAAACATCCTTTAGTGCGTCACAAAATCGGTTTAATGCGCGAAGGTGACATTAGCACTAAACGTTTCCGTGAGCTAGCCGCCGAAGTGGGCAGTTTATTAACCTATGAAGCTACCGCAGATTTCGAAACTGAAACGGTGACGATTGAAGGCTGGAACGGTCCGGTTGAAGTCGACCAAATCAAAGGTAAAAAAGTCACTGTTGTGCCGATTTTACGTGCGGGTTTGGGCATGATGGACGGTGTACTTGAGCATATCCCAAGTGCGCGTATTTCAGTTGTCGGCATTTACCGTGACGAAGAAACCCTTGAGCCTGTGCCATATTTTGAAAAACTCGCCAGTGACATGAACGAGCGTATCGCCTTAGTTGTCGACCCAATGCTCGCGACTGGTGGTTCTATGATTGCGACTGTCGACTTATTGAAGAAACGCGGTTGTACTTCAATCAAAGCCTTAGTGTTAGTGGCTGCACCTGAAGGGATCAAAGCGTTAGAAGCGGCGCATCCTGATATCGAGTTATATACCGCTGCTATCGATAAGTGCCTCAATGAGAAGGGCTATATCCTGCCAGGTCTTGGTGATGCGGGCGATAAAATCTTTGGTACTAAATAACCAAAGCTGTTAAAAATCAAGTTGCTAAATAATTAGCGTAGCTGATGCTCAGTTGAGCGGATGTACTCAGTAAGGGAGCCTAGGCTCCCTTTTTGTTTTTTTGTTCGCCACAGTTATAACAACTTTGTTTTAAGCTGCTAAAGTTTAGCATTAAGACAAATAGTTATTCGCAATTGCAGTTGTTTTTATTGGTTTATTTTGTGGTTTAATGGGACATTACTTAAGTTTTGGGCAAGGCATATTGTCGGTATAACAAGGATTAAGAGGGATTATGGGACATTCGGCACTCAACTGGTTGTTATTACGTCGGTCACTTGCACTTGCGACCCTCTTGTTTGTCATATTCTTGCTGATCCTATTGCCGTTTAAAATCGATAGAGAACACCAATCCTTTGTGTCTTTTGTAAAAACCAAGCAAATCACACCGAGCTATATTGAACTGCTCGGTAAAAGCTTATCCCTGCACGACATCATTGATTTCAATAAATCTTCTTTAGCGCCTTTTCAGCTCGATCCCACCCGATTAATGCTGCCCCAAGGGGTGGAGCTTTCTGCTGAAGAAGCGCAAGTCTTACGCTACTTTGATTATCTCTACTCCAGTAAAAAGACCAATGCAGAAGATATTTTCCTGTATGTGGGGCTTTATCGTAGTGATGCTGTGTATTTTGCTACCCCAATCCCTGAGGACGTAAAAGCGCGGCTGATTAATGACCGTACTTCGACAAATGAGTTTTGTCAGAGCCTGCACTATTGTGCGAAAGACGCGACGCCAGAGTCCTTGGCCGATGGCATAGTGTTATCCATTCCTTATCAAGATGAAGTGACTGGTAAAGTCATTTTATCTATGGCCTCGCCGATTACATCATCTAGCGATCCTAATCATTTTATTGGTGATGTGATTGCCGACACGGCCTTTATGACGTCGGGTTTTATGCGTAATAAACATGTGGAATGGCGCAATACCGATTATGGCACTGAGTTGGTGATCACGACAGATAGCCTTTGGGCTGAACTGACGCCGGAGTTCTTGTTTTATTCGATGACAAATCATTTAGATAACATGACTTCACTGACATACAAAATCAGTATATTTCGTTTTATTGTGTGGAATTTGCCCCTGTGGTTTTTGTTATCTATTGTGATCTTCTTCGTTCAAATTAATATCAATCGTTTTAGGAAACTTCGTACTGAGCGTCAACGGTTTAGTGAAGCGATGTTATTGGATGCTTTTACTCGCACCTACAATAAGAAAGTCTATGAGACCGCACTGTTTGATGTCGCAACTAAGGGGCATTACGCAGTGATCTGTGTGGATGGCGATAAAATCAAAACCATTAATGATACCTACGGGCATAAACTCGGGGACATGGCGATCATGCAAATTGTCGATGCAATGCGCGGCGTATTTCGAGAAAACGATTTGTTAATCAGAACCGGTGGTGATGAGTTTGTCGTCATCTTAGCTAATTGTACTTTTGAACGGGCTTTGGTATTGGCTGAACATTTACGTCAAGCTGTGGCAGAGCGACAATTTTTAAATGTGTTGACCGTTTCCTGCGGTGTCGCTGATTCACAAGACTATGCTAACTTCGAGGCAGTGCTGCAAGCGGCGGATAAAGCGCTGTATGAGGATAAAAAGAATAAGCAGGGTAGCCGCAAGCTCGAAGCGACACGGTAACTATGATCAGTTATTAGGCTAACTATTGCGTTAACTATTGAGTTAGCTATTGAGTTAACCATCGAGTGAATTAACGCGTCACGTGACCACTATAAAGTTGCAGCCGGCAATAAAAAAACAGCGCGGACAATGTCCGCGCTGTCGTTACTTTCTATTACTGCTATTCAATCCCTTCAATCGTGTTTACAGCACCATGGCTGCAATCCAGCCAAACACTAATAGTGGAATATTGTAGTGGATGAAGGTGGGGATCACGCTGTCACGGATATGATCGTGTTGGCCATCGGCATTCAAACCCGCAGTAGGACCTAAGGTGGAATCCGATGCTGGCGAGCCCGCATCACCCAGCGCTGCGGCGGTGCCGACTAACGCAATGGTCGCCGCCACTGAAAAACCAAAACTTAACGCCAAAGGCACATAAATGGTCGCGATAATCGGAATGGTGGAGAAAGACGAGCCGATCCCCATAGTGATCAGTAGACCCACTAGCAGCATCAAGAAGGCGGCGAGGGCTTTATTATCACCAATGATGTCGCTAAGCGAAGCCACAAGCGTGCCCACTTCACCGGTTTCTTTCACTACTGCGGCAAAACCAGCGGCAGAAATCATGATAAAACCGATGTTGGCCATCATGCGCACGCCTTGATTGAAAATATCTTGGTCGGCGACATGCTTTAAGGCGCCCGAGAAACTGAAAATCATGAAGCCGACTAAGGCGCCAAAAATCATCGAATCGGTTTCAAGTTGCACCACTAAGGTGGCTAATATCGCCACTGCGGCAATGATAATATTGCGTTTGTTGAGAGTTTCTTCTGGCTCTGCAACCAATACTTTGGCCTCATCGTAGATCCGAGGTTTACGGTAACTGATAAACACAGCTGTCAGTAAACCGACTATCATGCCCGCCGCTGGAATTAACATGGCTGGTGGAATTTGCTCACGAACAGCCGCTAAGCCATTACTGGTTAAGTTTGAAAGCAGAATGTCATTTAAGAAAATGCCACCAAATCCAATCGGTAAAATCATATAGGTTGTGACCAGACCAAAGGTCAAAACACAGGCGACTAAACGACGGTCGATGTTCAGTTTGGTCATCACATGTAACAGGGGGGGCACTAAAATCGGAATGAAGGCGATATGAATAGGTAAAATATTCTGCGAGGCCATCGACATGACAAGTAGCGATAACAGCAGTAACCAGCGAACCCAGTTAGTGTTGGTGGGATTAGGATCTTGCCCAAGACTACTGATGATGCTTCTTGAGATCAGCGTGGTTAAGCCTGAGTGCGATAGTGCGACAGCGAAGGCACCTAATAATGCATAGCTGAGCGCAATTTGCGCGCCGCCACCTAAGCCCGTATTAAAGGCATCGATGGTTTGGTGCAGATCCATTCCGCCCACAAGTCCTGCCACTAGGGCGCTCACGGTGAGAGCGATAACCACATTCACCCTAGCTAAACTGAGTGCCAACATTAAGCACACTGCAATAACGACTGCATTCATAGTCAATTTTCTTAATTCTTTAAGCCAAAGACGCTATTTTTGACTGCAAAGGCTGTCGATGTCCAGTTTGCCGAGGGCTTATCTGAAAAATATCTGAAAATGTGATCATGCTGGGTTTTGTCTGTTAGCCGAATGTGGATTGCTGCGCACACAGGATACGCAGATTGCTCTATCCTTAGTCAGGCAAAACGGAAATGCCCTTGAAAAATGTGATATTGGTCTTAAATAGGTTGTAAGGCACAGCACACGACTTATAATGCCTAAAGATTTGATTGGTAAGAACACCTTTTAATCAGTAAGGATTTAACTCGACCTAGGTTGAGGAGAGCATACTGGCGAAAGGGCATCTTGCCTTACACTTAGTTCAACTCATAGATGGAGATATAAAATGAGCGTATTAGTAGGCCGTCAGGCTCCTGATTTTACTGCTGCAGCTGTATTAGGTTCTGGCGAAATCGTTGATAGCTTCAACTTAACTGCTGCCATCAAAGGCAAACCAGCAGTCGTATTCTTCTATCCACTTGACTTCACTTTCGTTTGTCCATCAGAGTTGATCGCATTTGATCACCGCATGGAAGAGTTCACTAAGCGTGGCGTGGAAGTGATCGGTGTGTCTATCGATTCTCAGTTCACTCACAACGCATGGCGCAACACCCCAGTTGAAAAAGGCGGTATTGGCCAAGTTAAGTACACGTTAGTGGCTGACGTTAAACATGAAATCTGTAAAGCATACGATGTTGAGCATCCAGAAGCGGGTGTAGCTTTCCGTGGTTCATTCCTGATCGACAAAGAAGGCATGGTTCGTCACCAAGTTGTTAACGATCTGCCATTAGGCCGTAACGTTGATGAAATGCTACGTATGATCGACGCACTGCAATTCCATGAAGAGCACGGCGATGTATGTCCTGCTGGCTGGGAAAAAGGCGATAAAGGTATGAATGCAAGCACTGAAGGTGTTGCTGCTTACCTGTCTGAAAACGCAAGCTCACTGTAATTAGTACTTGTTAATCACAGTTGTCTGTTAAATGAAAAAAGCTGCCAATGGCAGCTTTTTTGTTTTTATATGGCTTAAGATCTAGTGTGAACCGCTAAATTTATGCCTCAGTGTCGCTTTGTGCATCCTGCTCATTCACGGTCAGTAACGGCCAGCCGCCTAATGATTTCCAACGATTCACTATGTGACAAAAAAGCTCTGCGGTACGTTCGGTATCATATAGCGCAGAATGGGCTTCTTTATTATCGAAGGGAATGCCCGCCATGATGCATGCTTTGGCAAGTACGGTATGACCAATGGCAAGTCCGGCGAGTGTAGCAGTATCGAAAGTAGCAAAAGGATGAAACGGCGAGCGTTTTAAGTCGCAACGTTCAATCGCCTTACTCACAAAACCATGATCAAAAGCGGCATTATGCGCCACTATGATACTGCGATGGCAGTCAGAGG
Organism: Shewanella sp. N2AIL; assembly: GCF_022690845.1. Taxonomy (NCBI): domain Bacteria; kingdom Pseudomonadati; phylum Pseudomonadota; class Gammaproteobacteria; order Alteromonadales; family Shewanellaceae; genus Shewanella; species Shewanella sp. N2AIL. Next base: position 38,544 of record NZ_JALBYT010000027.1, read on the forward strand.
CTTTTTGGGCTTTTTTCACCGCTTTAAAGATTTCTAAAAAGGCTTCTTTCTCGCTCACGGCTCCGCGTAACGGATTAGTGGGATCAATGCCGTTGAATGCTAACGCTTCGGGTTCTAAATTTGCACCTTCAAAGGGCTCAATGTGGAAGTGTAGGGTTTTATCGATTCCTATCACACCTTCATTGTCCATTTTTAGTAGGGTGACGGCAATTTCTAGCAACGCATCGGTTTGAGAGTTGAAGCCCGCAGTTTCGACATCAATGACTACGGGAAAGTAGCCTCGAAATCGGTATTTCAATTTGTTCGCGTCGCAAATGTCACTCATAAAGTACTCTAGAAAATTCACAGGGCGCTATTATGCTAAATGTGTTGGGGTGTGTCATGCTTGATTGATGGTTTTATGAGCTAAAGGAACTAAATAGTTTGCCGATAAAGCCATGTAACCGATTAAACATGAGTAAAGGCTATGTGGCGAAAACTGATATTAGTATCAATTTTATGCGTTCCAGCAACTGCAACGGCAGAGTTGCGCCATTATGTCGCCTCTTTAAGTGATTCCCAATGGCGAGTGAGCGAGAATTCTCCCATCGTTTGTCGCCTCGAGCACGATATCCCTTCCTACGGTAAAGCGATTTTTACCAGCGAAGCGGGTAAGCAGCAGAATATGAATTTTACCTTAGACATGTGGGTAAAACCGGATCAAGTCACGCAAGCTAAGTTAATTAGTCGCGCGCCACAGTGGCGTCCGGGAGTGGTCTCAAAAGAGATCACGTCACTGCATTATCAAAAGTACTTTAATGGTGAGGTGCCTAAACGTGCTGCTTGGTCTATGTTGGCTGAGTTGAGTCGCGGTATGGAGCCGACGTTTTACTATGCCGATTGGTATAACGAGTCAAATAAGATCGCTGTGGGTTTGTCATCGGTTAATTTTGGCCGTAAATATAGCGAGTTCAAAGCTTGTCTAGCGCACCTGTTGCCCTATAGTTTTGAAGATATCGCATTTACTGTGCTGAACTATGATGAAGGCGGAACCGATTTAACTCGTTTCTCCCAGCAGCAACTATCTCGGGTTCAAGAATACTTAGCCTATGATCCTTTGGTGGAGCTAGTGCTGGTGGATGCGTATACCGATAGTTACGGTGGCCGTTCAGTTAACCAAAAAGTCTCAGATAAACGGGCTGAGTCGGTAAAAGATTTCTTTGTTGCCAGTGGTATTCCGCAAGATCGTATCGTTACTGTAGGGCACGGTGAGCGCCGTCATGTGGCTTCGAACGATGATATGGACGAAAGGGCACGTAACCGCCGCGTTGTGATACGGATAAGTAAGCCTTTGTAGTGCATTTGCGCAGTGTTTAACCTGTGCTACATCAATATAGTTAAACCTAATCCAATGCCAAGTCACTGACTTGGCATTGTCATTTCTGGATGCGGAGATGGTTATTTTTGGATAGCTTGGCAGTATTTCGCTCAACCTCAACCTCAACCTTTGCAGCATCAGCGAGCTTTGAATAGGATTATGAGTTTTTCTTATTTGTGATATTCGCGAGCAGGTAACCGTTAAGCACCTTAGACAACTTAACTGGGGTGAGGGCATGAATAGTGATAGCGGCATAAAGTCTGATATCGTCGTAAGTAGGATGGTGTTTGAAATGGATAAAAAAAAAGCCCGCTTAAACTAAGCGGGCCGCAAAAATAATGCATTTGCAATCAACAAATTGAAGGAAGGAAGTCAAGCATAAGAACCAGGGAAGAAACTGAAGTGTTGGGAACACACCAGTTTAAAAGTTCTTTGTTTTCGATATCTGCAAGCAGGTATCTCCTGAAAACAAGCACATTCTATGGTGAACTCGGCGGTAAAACAAACGAGAAAAATTGCCCATAAACATTAGTAATTCTAATGATTGCAAAGGTGATCTATATCACTTAAGTCACTATTTACCTTGATTAATAACTTATAAATCACTATTAGTGCATAATAATACACTTCAATAAGCTTATCCTTGCTGCCATTTTGTTAAATCTGCGATACAACCTAAAAATCTTCTTATTAAGTTACGGCATTGCCATGATTTTTTTTGCTTGTATAGTACTTGCTGAAAAGGCCTTAAGCCCGAAACCACAAGAAGGACGATAACAAGATGGCATTAAGATTTCGCCTTGCAAAGCAAGGTTTGTTAGTGGCCACATTGGGAATGGCACTTGGTGCCTGCCAAAGTGGCAATGCACCTGAACAAAATTCGACTGAGCAGGCAAGCGCAAATAAATTGGTTTATCCAGTGACTCAAAAAGATGATCTCGTCGAAACCATTCACGGTGTTACCGTGGCGGATCCTTACCGCCATTTAGAGGCCAATACGCCAGAAACGGAAGCTTGGGTAAAAGAACAACAAGCCTTCGGTCAAGCCTATTTAGCCAAGATCCCCAATAAACAAGCAGTGGTCGATCGCATCACTGAGCTGTGGAATTACGAAAAAGTCTCCGCCCCATTTGAGAATGGCGACAATCAATTTTACTACCGTAATGATGGCCTGCAGGCGCAATCTGTTTTGTATGTCAAAGGGTTAGATGGCGTTGAAAAGCCAGTTCTCGATCCAAACAAACTGTCAGCGGATGGCACTGTGGCGCTATCAGGTGTTGCAGTGAGTAATGACGGTAAAATTTTAGCCTATGGTGTGTCAAATTCGGGCTCAGATTGGCAGCAATGGCAGTTTGTTGATATCGCAACCGGTAAGAAACTTGCCGATGAATTGAAATGGATTAAATTTTCTAGCGCAGTGTGGGATAAAGAAAACCAAGGTGTGTTTTATGCTCGCTATGATGCCCCTGCGGGTGGAGATGTCTTAGCCGACGTCAATTTCAATCAAAAAGTGTATTACCATAAATTAGGTACAGATCAGCGCCAAGATTTATTGATTTACGAGCGCCCACAGAATAAAGATTGGGGCTTTGGCATAGAGGTATCCGAGAAAGGCGAATACTTATTACTGTCGATTTCTCAAGGCACGGATAAGCGTAATCGTTTCTTCTATAAATCCTTATTTGAGCCTAAATCACAAGTGGTGGAATTGATCCTCAACTTAGAAGCTGAATATGAGTTTCTCGGTAATGATGGTTCAGTGTTTTATTTCAAAACCGACTTAGATGCGCCTAACGGTAAAGTGATTGCGATTGATACCCGCAATAGCGATAAATCCCAATGGCAAACTATTATTCCAGAGTCTACAGATCCCATTAATAACGTCGCCATAATTAATGACCATTTAGTGGTGAGTTATTTACACGATGTATTAGGTCAATTATCGATTTACAGCATGGGTGGGCAGAAACGCCAAGACGTGGCATTACCTGGTCAAGGCAATGTGGCTGGGCCTTTTGGCAAAGCAAGCAAAGACTATTTCTATTATGTGTTTAATAGTTATATTCAACCTGAGACCACCTATAAGTTTGACTTTAAAACCGCTGAATCAAGCGTAATTGCCAAACCTAAAGTATCGTTTAATCCCGATGACTATGTTTCTGAGCAAGTGTTTTATCGCAGCAAAGACGGCACGCGTGTGCCTATGATGCTGTCCTACAAAAAAGGCTTAGTGAAGAACGGTCAAAACCCAACATTACTGTATGCCTATGGTGGTTTTGCCATTTCGATGACACCACGCTTTAGTCCGGCCAACATTGCTTGGTTAGATATGGGCGGTATTTACGCTGTGCCGAGTTTACGTGGCGGCGCTGAATACGGCGAAAGCTGGCATCAAGCGGGGATGTTCGATAAAAAGCAAAATGTGTTTGATGACTATTTTGCCGCCGCGGAATATCTAGTGAGTGAAAAATACACTAATAGCACTAAGTTAGGTGCCTATGGCCGCAGTAACGGTGGTCTGTTGATGGGCGCTGCGGTGACTCAACGTCCTGAACTCTTTGCTGCCGTATTACCTGCGGTGGGCGTACTGGATATGCTGCGCTTCCATAAGTTCACTATCGGTTGGGCTTGGACGAGTGAATATGGCAGTGCCGATAAAGCAGATCAATTCCCAGCGCTATTGGCTTATTCACCTTATCACAATGTGAAAGCGCAAGCTTACCCTGCGACTATGGTGATGACTGCCGATCATGATGATCGCGTCGTGCCATTACACAGTTTTAAGTTCGCGGCCATGTTGCAGGATAAGCAACAAGGCACTGAACCTGTGATTATGCGTATCGAGTCCAATGCGGGTCACGGAGCCGGTAAACCGACGGCGATGAAGATTGACGAATTTGCTGATATCTACAGTTTCTTGTGGCAGAGTTTTGGCTTAACACTGCCACAAACTATCGCAAAATAACTAACTATGTTAATTAAATGGGGTCCTTTGACCCCATTGTCTTTTACAATTGCCCCTATTCATCTGAAACCCGCGCTATTCCTATCTATATCTTCGTCGGGTCATTCACAAGTCTTGTTTCCCTAGGTATAGTAAGCGTCAATTTTTCAACCAAAATTTGCTTATTTTCAAATGATGTTTCTTTGGCCTATTTCAGTCTATTACGAAGACACCGACGCTGGCGGCGTTGTCTATCATTCGAACTATCTCAACTTTTTTGAGCGGGCGAGAACCGAGTGGCTAAAAGCCCTTGGCGTGAGTCAGACTGCGCTTTTAGCCGACGATACCGCCTTTGTGGTAAAGCGTGCGGAATTAGATTTTCGCAAAGCGGCACGTTTTGAACAGAACCTTATTGTTGAAACTAAGGTCATAGAGTTGAAAAAGGCCTCGTTGATCTTTCATCAACGCTTGGTCGATAAACAGGGAGACTGTTATTGTGAAGGCACAGTGCTGGTTGTTTGTGTTGCGCTGTCACGAATGCGTCCCCGAGCTATTCCCTTAAATATTGTGCAGGAGTTTGACAGTGCAAGCTGATATGTCGATTGTTGGGTTATTTTTACAAGCCAGTTTATTAGTGAAATTTGTTATGTTCACCTTACTTTGCTTGTCAGTGATGTCTTGGACGGTGATTTTACAACGCCGTAGCTTACTGACATCCGCAAAAAGTAAATCGGCGAAGTTTGAAGATAAATTTTGGTCTGGCGTTGATTTAAACCGTTTATATAAAGAATTATCGACTCGTCCAGATAATAGCGGTTTAGAGTCATTATTTGTGACTGGTTTTAAGGAATATTCACGCCTGAATAAATTAAATAGCAAAGTGCCTGATGCTGTGATGGACGGTACATCACGTGCTATGCGTGTGACACTTTCTCGCGAAATGGAAAAGTTAGAAGCAAACTTACCCTTATTAGCGACCATTGGTTCGACTAGCCCTTATATCGGTTTATTTGGTACGGTATGGGGGATTATGAATTCATTTATCGCCATTGGTTCGATGGAAAACGCGACCTTAGCTATGGTGGCCCCAGGTATTGCTGAAGCCTTGATTGCAACGGCTATGGGTCTATTTGCTGCGATCCCAGCGGTTATTGCGTACAACCGTTTTTCGACTCAAGTTGATAAATTAGAAATGGCCTACGCAAACTTTATGGAAGAGTTCTCCAGCATTTTGCATCGCCAAGCATACAGTGAGAAGGAAGGGGCATAATGCAACCAGCTTATCAGCGCAAACGTCGTCGCCCCGTTGCCGAAATCAACGTGGTGCCCTATATCGACGTGATGCTCGTGCTGTTAATTATTTTTATGGTAACAGCGCCCATAGTCACTCAAGGGGTAAAAGTGGAGCTGCCTCAAGGGGCTGCGGAAGTTTTACCCGCTGATAGTAAACCGCCAGTGGTGGCTTCGATTGACGGTGACGGTGATTATTATTTGAATAAAGGTGGTTCAACCAACGTTCCTATGGACTTGGAAGAGCTCGCGACGGAAGTTGCTGCGCTTATGGTGACAGAGCCTGAGCGTCCCGTGGTGGTTAAGGCCGATAGAAATATTCCTTACGATAAAGTGATTCAGTTGATGGTGACACTGCAGCAAGCTGGCGTGCCATCAGTCGGTTTGATGACGGATTCACCCAAGGAGAAATAGGTGGCAGATAAGTCAGATGTAACATTACCTCTGTCAATTTCAGCGGGTATTCATATTGGCGTGATAATTATTCTGGCGTTGGGGATAGATTTTTCTCATAAACCTGAGCCTATGCAACAAGTTAGTGCGCCAGCGGTTAAAGCTGTGATGGTTGATCAGCAAAAAGTCGCTAATCAAGTTGAGAAACTTAAGCAAGAAAAGCGTGATGCTGAACGCCGTGAGCAAGAACGCCAAGCCGAGCTTGAGCGCAAAGCGCAAGAAGCGAAGCAAGCGCGCGAACGTGAACAGGCTCAAATTAAAAAGCTAGAGCAAGAACGTAAGCAGCAGGAAATTGAAACCCAAAAGGCCAACGAAGCGGCCAAGCTCGCTCAAGTAAAACAGCAGCAGGAAAAGGAAAAAGCAGTTAAAGCCGAAGCCGACCGTAAGCTGAAAGAGCAGGAGCGTAAAGTCGCTGAAGATGCCGCGCAGAAAGCAGCGGAAAAACGCAAAGTGGAAGAAGCTGCAGCAGCAAAAGCCGAGACCGATCGTAAGCAGAAGGAGGCGGAAGCTAAGGCCAAAGCTGATAAAGCCAAGGCTGATGCAGAAGCGAAAGCCAAGGCCGAAGCTAAAGCCAAGGCCGAAGCTAAAGCGAAAGCAGATGCTAAGGCCAAAGCGGATGCTGAAGCCAAAGCCCGCGCCCAGCAGGAGCAGGAAATGGCTGATGCATTAGCGGCGGAGCAGGCGGCGTTGTCGCAAACCATGAATAAGCAGATGCAGAGTGAAGTGAATAAGTATAAGTCGATGATCATGTCGACAATCCAGCGCAATCTTATCGTTGATGAGTCAATGCGTGGTAAAACTTGTCAAGTTTCAGTGCGTTTAGCAAATGATGGTTTTGTGATCAGCAGTCAAACTCAGGGCGGTGATCCTAATGTTTGTCGTGCAGCAAAAGCGGCGATTCTGAAGGCGGGTAAATTGCCAGTGTCACCGGACCCTGCTGTTTATAAAGAATTAAAAGATATTAACTTAACCGTTTCACCAACGTTTAATTAAAGGAGCCCCATGAAAATATTGGCAAAATGGTTAGCATTGGCAGTTCTGCTATGCACCACCCCCGCAAAAGCGGCATTGGATATTGTGATCACAGAAGGTGTTGACGCTGCGCGTCCCATCGCTGTGATGCCTTTTGTTTGGCAAGGTCCTGGCGCCGCACCGCAAGCGATTGCGGATGTAGTGATGTCGGACTTAGTGCGTAGCGGTACGTTTAAACCTTTAGACGAACTTGGACTACCTCAGCGCAATATTGGCACTGTGGCACAGTTTCAAGCTAATTCTTGGTCAAGTGTTGGCGCCGAAGCGTTAGTGCTAGGTACCGTTAAACCTTATGGTACTGATCAATATCTGGTGAGCTTTGATTTAATCGATTTAGTCAAAGCCCAAAACCAAGCGTTGAAAGGCCCAGTTAGTGCAACAGAATTTTTGATGGACAGCCGTCAAACTGTGATTTCAGCGGCGCAATTTCGCCAATATGGACACAGGATCAGCGATATCGTCTATGAAAAGTTAACCGGTATTCGCGGCGCATTCTTAACGCGGATCTCCTATGTTGTGGTCAATCATACTCAAAAAGCTCCATATCAATTGATGGTTGCTGATTATGATGGCGTCAATGAACAAATGTTACTGCGCTCGCCAGAGCCGTTGATGTCACCGACTTGGTCACCCGATGGTCGTCGTTTAGCGTATGTTAGCTTTGAAAACAAAAAAGCTGAGATTTTCGTGCAAGACCTTTATACCCAAGTGCGCACTAAAGTGAGCTCTTTCCCTGGTATTAACGGTGCACCGGCGTTCTCACCCGATGGAAAATCTTTGGCGATCACTTTATCTAAAGACGGTCAGCCTGAAATTTACATCATAGATATTGCGACCAAAGCCATTAAGCGTATTACCAATCACTATGCTATCGATACTGAGCCATCATGGTATCCTGATGGAAAGTCGTTGATTTTTACATCAGAGCGCGGTGGTAGACCACAGATTTATCGCGTAGAGTTGAGCTCAGGTAAAGTGAGTCGCGAAACTTTTGAAGGTGAATGGAACCTCGGTGGTTCAATTACCCCTGATGGTCGCAGTATGATTTTTGTTAATCGCACGAACGGTAAATTTAATATTGCGCGTATGGATTTAAGTACGCGTTTTATGCAGGTGCTGACATCGACACGTTTGGATGAATCTCCAAGTGTGGCCCCTAATGGTACTATGGTGATCTATGGCACCACATACCAAGGCAAGCAAGTATTAGCAGCTGTTTCTACGGATGGACGTTTTAAAGCAAGATTACCGGCAGGTCAAGGTGAGGTGAAATCACCTTCTTGGTCACCGTTTCTCTAATGTTATACCTTGATTTAATCACATTTAATTTTATAAGGAACACGTAATGGATCTGAATAAGTTGTTAAAAGCTATGTTGGTAGCACTTCCAATTATGGCTCTTAGTGCATGTAGCTCAACTTCAGAATCAGAAACTGATGCAATGGGCTCAACAAACGGTTCAGGTAGTGAACTGAATGGTGGTGGCATTCAAACTGGTGGTGTAGGCGCAATGTTGTCTGCTGAAGAGCAACAACGCCAGCAGTTAGAAGACTTAAGAAAGCAACACATCATTTACTTCGACTTTGACCGCAGTGAAGTTCAAACTGATTTCGCCGCAATATTAGAAGCCCATGGCACTTACTTAGTTGAGCACCCAAGCGTGCGCGTACTGATTGAAGGCCATGCGGATGAGCGTGGCACGCCTGAGTACAACATCGCACTGGGCGAACGTCGTGCTAAAGCCGTTGCTAAATACCTACAAGGTATGGGCGTACAGCCAAGCCAAATGAGCGTAGTCAGCTATGGCGAAGAAAAACCACTTGATTTTTCTCGCACTGATGAAGGTTTTGGCAAAAACCGTCGTGCAGTTTTAGTTTACTAAGATTGAATCTCGGAGAGTAACACAATGAAACGTGCCGTCTTAATTACGGCAATGTTCCTTGGTGCGGGTGCTGCAGTTGCAGCACCTGCTCCTGTGGAAGATATTGCTGGTGGTTCGGGTGATGACAGACTTGCTCGCATTGAACGTATTGTAAAATCAAGACAACAAAGCGAGCTCGATATGCAGCGCCGTCTTGATACACTGCAGCAGGAAGTGCTCGATTTACGTGGTTTAACCGAACAACAGAATTATCAGATTGAGCAGATGCAACAGCGTCAGCGTCAGTTATATGATGAACTTGCTAATTTATCCTCAAAGGCATCTGCCGCTCCTGCAGCCGCAGCCGCGACATCCACACCTTCTGTAGCCTCGACGAATGCGGCTTCAAGTAGTTTAAGTGAAACTGCAAGCTATGAGAGTGCCGTTAACTTAGTCTTGAAAGAGCGTAAGTATGACGACGCTATTCCTGCCTTCCGTGCTTTTATCAAACAATACCCAGATTCTGTGTATGCCGCGAATGCTAACTATTGGTTAGGGCAGCTATTATTTAATAAGAGCGAATTTGCAGAAGCCAAACAAGCCTTCAAAACTGTGGTTGACCGTTTTAGTGATTCCAATAAACGGGGTGACAGTTTAGTGAAGCTTGGCATGATCGCCGAGAAAACCGGTGACAAGGCTGGGGCGACGCAATACTACCAACAAGTCGTCAAAGATTACGCAAACAGCGCAGCAGCGCGCATTGCACAGCAGCAACTGGCTGCAATTAAAGCGTAATTAACCAAAAAACATACTCTTAGTCTGTTTTTCATGCAAACGACAAAAAATTGGGAATTTGCGCTTGCATGAGAAGATGAAAAAGGTATTATAGGCGCCCTCAGAGCGGCGAGGTCGTTCGGGGCGTAAAATACCAGTAAATGGGTCGTTAGCTCAGTCGGTAGAGCAGTTGGCTTTTAACCAATTGGTCGAAGGTTCGAATCCTTCACGACCCACCACTTACTCTAATAAATAGAATAAGTTAGTGGTATTTAACGAGGTAGTCAGTAGTACAATGGGTCGTTAGCTCAGTCGGTAGAGCAGTTGGCTTTTAACCAATTGGTCGAAGGTTCGAATCCTTCACGACCCACCACTTTACTGAAAGTGCATAAATCAGCGAAATACCTAGATGGGTCGTTAGCTCAGTCGGTAGAGCAGTTGGCTTTTAACCAATTGGTCGAAGGTTCGAATCCTTCACGACCCACCACTTATTACTTACATTATTAATGTCAGAATAGGTGAACAGTTTTATCGCAATACATAGATGGGTCGTTAGCTCAGTCGGTAGAGCAGTTGGCTTTTAACCAATTGGTCGAAGGTTCGAATCCTTCACGACCCACCACTTATTATCAGCATGATAAATGCAATAAATAAGTGAATAGTTTATCGCAATACCTCGATGGGTCGTTAGCTCAGTCGCTTTTTTTATAAAGCTAGGGCAGTTGGCTTTTAACCAATCAGTCGAATGGTTCTAATCCTTCACGAGACACCACTTTACTGAAAGTGCATAATTCAGCGCAATATATAGATGGTTCGTTAGCTCAGTCGCTTTTTTATAAAGCTAGGGCAGTTGGCTTTTAACCAATCAGTCGAATGGTTCTAATCCTTCACGAAACACCACTTTACTGAAAGTGAATAATTCAGCGCAACACCAGATGGGTCGTTAGCTCAGTCGGTAGAGCAGTTGGCTTTTAACCAATTGGTCGAAGGTTCGAATCCTTCACGACCCACCACTTTACTGAAAGTGCATAAATCAGCGCAACACCAGATGGGTCGTTAGCTCAGTCGGTAGAGCAGTTGGCTTTTAACCAATTGGTCGAAGGTTCGAATCCTTCACGACCCACCACTTATTATCAGCATGATAAATGCAACAAATAAGTGAACAGTTATATCGCAATACCTAGATGGGTCGTTAGCTCAGTCGGTAGAGCAGTTGGCTTTTAACCAATTGGTCGAAGGTTCGAATCCTTCACGACCCACCACTTATTACCCCGCTTTATCTCTCTCAAGTTCCTCCATGAATTTCCCAAGTTAAATTCCAATTCTCAGTACTAGATTTAATACCTTCGTTTTACTTATTTCATTTCAAATATTTTCCTAACATATTATTTATCCTGACATTTTCTACTTTTGTCTCATAGACCTATTGCCAATGTTTCTCACTTGTTAATTTGTCCATATTGGTTGCGGATAAATAATAACAATTGGGGAAAGACAAAAAATGAAACAAGCAAAACTAAGCTTGATGGGTAGTGCAATATTATTGGCATTAGCAAGTTCGGCCAATGCGGCATCACTAAAAGATACGGATGTTGAGTTTGGCGGTTATATCAAAGCTGACATTATGTTCAGTGATTATGGCAATGGCGCACCGGATTCGGGCGATCTCTCTAGGCAGTTTTATGTTCCTGGTACTATTTATGGAAAAGAAGGTAATGGCAATCAAGTCGTGGATTTTCAAGCTCGCGAAACGCGTTTTAATTTCAAAGCGACGACCGATGTTGATGGTCATAAACTTTCTGGCTTTATTGAACTCGATTTTATGACCCACACCGATGGCAATGAACGCACTTCCAACAGCTATTCGCCTCGTATTCGCCATGCATTTGTCTCCTATGACAATTGGACCGTAGGCCAAACATGGACCACCTTCCAAAATGCTGCTGCGTTACCTGAGAATCTCGATTTTGTTGGTGCTGCCGATGGCACCCCGTTCGCCCGCCAAACGCTATTGCGCTATACCCAAGGTAATTTCCAATTCGCGATTGAAAATCCTGAAACCACAGTCACGCCAAATCAAGGCGGTGCCCGCATTACCAGTGGTAGCGGGGTAATCCCCGATGTTATCGCGCGGTATAACCTCAAAACGGATGGCGGCGCGGCGTTCTCCTTTGCGGGTATTGCCCGTCAGTTGAATTTAGAAACTAAGATAGGTGCGACGCAGATTGATAGCTCAGCCCTAGGATATGGCGCGAGTTTTGCGGGCATTATTCCGGTCGGCAAAGATGATCTTCGCTTCACGGCCACCTATGGTCAAGGCTTAGGTCGTTATATGGCACTCAATTACATTAATGCGGGTGTGCTGGATGCTAACGGTGATATCGAGTCGATTCGTACTTTAGGTGGATTTGTGTCTTACCGTCATTGGTGGAATGAGCAGTGGCGCAGCAGTATAACCTTGTCAGGCACGCAAGCGGATAACGATGTGGCTTTAACCGGTTCAGGCGTGAATAAGGATGCTTATTCAGGTTATATCAACTTACTTTACTCGCCAAGCAAACCGCTGACCTTTGGTGTCGAGTATATGTACGCCAAGAACAGTAAAGAAAATGGCGATGATGGTGATTTGAGCCGCATCATGTTCTCAGCTAAGTATGTGCTCTAATCTTACTTGCTTGCGATAAAAACTAAAAAGGAGACCTTAGGTCTCCTTTTGCATTAAGCGGGTCACATATGTGTAGAGCTTAATCTAACAGATTGTTTTCTCGAACATATTGTTCGAAATCTGTGCAGCCACCGACGTGTTTCTCATCGACAAAAATCTGCGGTACTGTTTCAACTGGCTTACCAACAGTTTTCTCTAAATCTGCTTTAGAGATACCTTCTGCGTGGATATCGACATATCTGAACTTAAAGTCATCACGTTTTTCAACGAGTTGCTCAGATAATTGCACAGCACGAACGCAATAAGGACAGCCTGGACGGCCAAAAATAACAACGAACATAATAGCTCCTTAGGATTACTTTAGTCGTTTTATACCATAGGCCTAAGTGAATTGATAATGTCAGCCGTGTTTATTTTCAGTTTGATAGCGGCCTTGATAATCAAAATAGCTTTCGAGCAGATCCCAGCCTTTTTTATGTTTCTTCAGCAGCAAGAGATCGGGCATGCGGAATTTATCCACGTCGCTGATTAACTCTGTCACCTTTGTGTACTTTTTCGGTTTTAATCCCGGCGTTCGGCTATGGGGAAAGATGAATAAGGCATAGAGGGCTCGCCACTGTGCCGGAGTTTGCAATTTAAAGCGGCGATTAAATTCATTGCCGTCGATATCGAGGTACTGCACTTTCAGATTACCGTCATCGTCGATGAGCGTCATATGTTGGCAGCGGAACAAATGATGGTGCTGCTGACTGAGCACTTGGCGCAGGCGTTTATCGGGATCGATGAGAGTCGATTGGCAGTGCTGGCAAATGCGCGCGGCAATATCATTCTCTTCACCGCAATCAGGGCAAGATTTAGAGCTAAATCGAAAGTCGCACTGCTGCTTTTTACCATGCTGTTCGACTATGCCCTGACAACGGCGACCAAAGTGTTCGATGATGTCCCCATCATCGTCCGTGAGTCCCCAGAAAATATTAGCAAAATCGCACACAGGGCAATGCACTTGCACGGGTACCGATTTACTGTTGGGTTTAGCTTGGCCGACCTCGGGGAAATACAAGTCATAACCATTGGCAGCATAGTCGATGATAAGACAATCTTTTTTACCTTCAGCGATTCGTAAACCACGGCCGATCATTTGTTGAAAAAGACTGACTGAGGCGGTTGGGCGCAAAATCGCAATCAAATCCACATGGGGCGCGTCGAAGCCTGTCGTCAACACAGCCACGTTGACCAAAAACTTAAGCTCTTGGGCTTTAAAGCGTTCAATCGTCGCGTCACGTTCATTGTCGTGCGTTTGTGCCGTGATTATGGCGCTCTGTGCAGCGTGAGCTTGGTTGAGTAGGCCAAAAATCTCATTGGCGTGGCGCACCGTTGCCGCGAAGATGATAATGCCTTTTCTATGTTGGCTCAGTTCAATGAGCTGTTTCACTATCGCGGTAGTCGCGCGGCCGTAATGTCCCAGTAAATCGTTAACCTCAGCTTCGGCATACTCGCCATTCTCATTGGCTTTAAGTTGGCTAAAATCGTACTGGGCACTGAGGCCATCAAACAGGGTTGGTGCTGTGAGGTAACCTTGCTTAATGAGTGGTCTGATGGGCAGCTCGAACACACAATGTTCGAACACGGCGTGTTCGGGCGAACCCACTTTGCCGTGATAGTGTTGCTGATAAATCCAGCCAGTGCCAAGGCGATAGGGCGTAGCGGTGAGGCCGAGCAATCTTAGTTGGGGATTTTTCGTGCGTAAATGAGTGAGCACTTGTTGATACTGGCTGGTTTTCTCAAGGCTGACTCTGTGGCATTCATCAATAATCACTAATGAGAACGGCTGATCGAACTGGGTTAACCCCCGCGCCGCCGATTGAATGCTGGCGACGACGGTTTTCCCCTCAGTGGCTTTTTGATTGAGTCCCGCCGCATAGATACTGGCTTGTGCCGTTAGTAGGCCGACTTTCTCAGCATTTTGCGCGACTAATTCTTTCACGTGGGTGAGCACTAAGACCCTGCCTTTGGCGATGCGCGCCAATTCGGCGATCACTATGCTTTTGCCGGCGCCTGTGGGCAATACGAGTACGGCGGAAGCTTGGCTTTGCCTAAAATGGGCGATGGCGGCATTAACCGCTTGCTGTTGATAGTCTCTGAGTTTGACTGACACGCTGATAAAAAATCTATGCTGAATAAAAGTGAGGTCGCAAGCTTAACATAACAGGCAAAAAAAATGCCCCTGGTTGGAGGGGCAAGCTAGAGAAAGGAGCAATCACACACACTCTCTCAACGGGGTTCACTATTAACCTGAGGTTTAAAAAGGGAGGTTCAGGTTACGCTTAGCCTATTGGGCATAGACTAAGCGTTGTGGACGTTGTTCGTAACTCGGATATTACTCAGTACGATTCAAGCGTGATTCAATCAAGGTCTCGATCACAGCAGGATCGGCCAAGGTTGATGCATCCCCTAAGTTGGTCACTTCGTTAGCAGCAATCTTACGCAGGAAGCGGCGCATGATCTTGCCAGAACGTGTCTTAGGTAAGCCCGTTGCCCATTGGATAAGATCTGGGGTTGCCAGCGCACCAATTTCTTTACGGACCCATTGACGCAGCTCTTGACGTAGCTCTTCGGTTTCTTCAGTGCCGCGGGTTAGCGTGACATACGCATAAATACCTTGGCCTTTAATATCGTGTGGGTAGCCAACTACCGCCGCTTCTGCAACCAGTTCGTGTGATACCAGCGCACTTTCGACCTCTGCCGTACCTAATCTGTGGCCGGATACGTTGATTACGTCATCGACGCGGCCTGTTATCCAGTAGTAACCATCTTCATCGCGGCGGGCACCGTCACCGGTAAAATACATGCCGCGGAAAGTTTTAAAATAGGTCAGCACGAATCGTTCGTGGTCGCCATACACAGTCCGCATTTGGCCCGGCCAAGAGTCGAGTAACACTAAGTTACCTTCGTTCTCCCCCTCTAAAATATTACCCATGTTATCGACTAAGGCAGGTTGAACGCCAAAGAACGGACGAGTCGCTGAACCAGGTTTAGTGTCGGTCGCCCCAGGCAGTGGCGTGATCAAAATACCGCCAGTTTCAGTTTGCCACCAAGTATCGACGATAGGGCAATGTTCATGACCTATGACCTCATGGTACCAACGCCATGCTTCTGGGTTGATGGGTTCGCCTACCGAGCCCATGATTCTCAAGCTGCTACCATCGAACTTATCGAAGTGCTGTTTACCTTCGGCCATCAGCGCGCGAATTAAGGTTGGTGCTGTGTAAAGAATACTCACTTTATGGCGGTCAATCATTTCGCCTAAACGGGCAGGGCTTGGATGATTCGGTACACCTTCATGGATAAGCACAGTCGCACCATTGGCAAGTGGGCCGTAAACCATGTAAGAGTGGCCAGTGATCCAACCCACATCGGCGGTACACCAGTACACTTCGCCCGCTTTGTAGTCGAACACATACTCATGGGTCATAGACGCATACACCATGTAGCCACCAGTGGTGTGCAATACGCCCTTGGGGTTACCGGTTGAACCTGAGGTATACAGCAGGAATAACGGCGCTTCGGCGTCCATTTCCTCTGGTTGACAGTACTCAGATGCGGTTTCCATCAGTGAGTGCCACCACACATCTCGGCCTTCTACCCAATCCACTTTGCCACCCGTGCGTTTAAGCACGATGACTTTTTCAACGGTAGTGACATCAGGATTTTTTAAGGCATCATCGATGTTGCGTTTCAATGGGATAGCACGGCCACCGCGCATACCTTCATCTGAGGTAATGATGACTTTTGATTTGCCATCAATCACGCGAGAGGCGATAGAATCCGGTGAGAAACCACCGAAGACCACAGAGTGCACAGCGCCGATACGGGCACAGGCGAGCATAGCCACTGCGGCTTCTGGCACCATAGGCATATAAATCGTGACTATGTCACCGCGGCGCACGCCTTGGCTGCGCAACGCGTTAGCGAATTTACACACCTCTGCATGTAATTCACCGTAGGTAATTTTGCGTTGTTCGCTGGCGTTATCGCCTTCCCAAATAATCGCCACGCGATCACTGTGCTCGGCTAAGTGACGATCTAAACAGTTGGCAGAAGCATTCAGGGTGCCGTCGTAAAACCAGTTGATCGATAAGTTATGATCATCAAAAGAGGTTTTTTTAATTTTGGTATAGGGTTTTATCCAATCAATACGCTTGCCGTGTTCTCTCCAGAAACCTTCGGGATTGACAATCGACTCTTGGTACATTGTTTTATATTTATCGTTGTTTACAAGTGCATTGGCAGCGATATTGCCGGAGACTTTGTAGAGAGACTGCGAGCTCATAGGGCTTCCCTTTTGAAAAATTGCGTGGACTGAGTATGGTATGCAAGGGGGCGGCAACTCCATTAGACCTTGGTCTAGTTTTAAATTTTCCTTTATATTTAGTCTGTTGCATTAAAAATCCGGCTAGATTTTAGACAGGTTTTATCGCACAATAATCAGAAAAAAGAGCAAAGTATGAATTTAACCTTAGTCGTCGCCGTTATTGCCGTCTGTTATGTCTCGCTTTTATTCCTATTAGCGTGGGGGGCGGAGCGTTGGTTTAGCCGGATCACCAAAAAGCTACAGGTCGGTATTTATGGCCTGAGCTTAGCGGTTTACTGTTCCTCGTGGAGTTTTTTAGGCACTGTTGGCCAATCGGCTAAGGATCTCTGGTCTTTTTTACCGATTTTTATCGGCCCAATTCTGATTTTTACCTTAGGTTTTGGCATGTTACGCAAGATGGTATTAGTGTCTAAGGCACAAAATATCACCTCAGTGGCCGACTTTATTGCCGCCCGATACGGCAAATCCCAAACCTTAGCCGCCTTAGTCACCTTAATCGCCTTGTTTGGCATCATGCCCTATATCGCCCTGCAGCTTAAGGCGATGGTGTTCAGCCTTAACCTGTTTCAACCCGCAAACGATCCCCTCGATGGCGTGACAATTCCGCTACTGATCACGTCTTTGTTAGCCATATTTGCCATTTTATTTGGTACCCGCAAACTCGATGCCACCGAGCACAATCCTGGGATGATGCTGGCAATTGCCTTTGAGTCTCTGGTGAAGCTCGCCGCATTTTTATTGGTCGGCGTCGTCATTAGTTTTGGGGTATTCGATGGTTTTGGGGATATTTGGCAGCAGGCGAATGCGCAGTCGCTGATCAATTATCCCAATCCCCGTATCGAAGCCCTAATGCCTGAGTTACTTGTCGGAATGGCGGCGTTTTTGTGTATGCCAAGGCAGTTCCATGTGATGGTGGTGGAATGCGCCGATGAGTCCGTGTTGTCAAAGGGACGTTGGTTATTCCCCATCTATTTAGCACTCTTTGGCTTGTTTGTTGGACCGCTCGCCTTGGCAGGGAAAATTATTCTCGGCGATTCAGTGTCGGCCGATACCTATGTGATTAATTTACCGCTGGCATTAGATCAACCTTTGCTGGCGGTGATTGCACTGCTGGGCACACTTTCGGCGGCAACCGGCATGGTGATAGTGGCGGTGGTGACTATTAGTGTGATGGTGAGTAACGAATGGCTAGTGCCTGTGATGCTGCGTACGGGCCATATCCGCGAGAAAAACTTCAGCCAGTTCTCGCACCTGTTACTTAATGCCCGCCGTTTGGCGATAGTGATCATTCTTGGCTTAGGTTATGGCAGTTATCTGGCCTTAGCCGACAGTGATTCCTTGTCCCATCTCGGCATGTTGTCATTCGGGGCTTTTGCTCAGTTAGCGCCTGCCTTAGTGGGCGGGCTTTATTGGAAGCACGGCAATCGTGCTGGGGTGTTTTTAGGACTCGGCGTAGGCTTTACGCTGTGGTTTTACATCATGTTGCAGGGCATGACAGATGTGCAAAGTTCATCAGCGTTAGTATCGGGAGTCACGGGTGAGATAGGTTTGCTAGATGCGATAACGCCCAATGTGCGTGATGCTCTGACGGCACTTTTTGCCAATATCGCCTGTTATATTTTGGGATCGATTTGGTTTAGGGCGGGTGTGGCTGAGCGTATTCAGGCCAGTGCTTTTGTGAGCCCTGGCAAATTGAAAAACAGCGCCAATAAGAAAAATGGTCCGATTTCACAGCAGGATTTGCTGATTCTCGCCAGTCGATTCGTCAGCCCAACACGCGCCTATGAAAGCTTTAGCCGTTTTTCGATTGATGCGGTAAAAAGTGATAGCTGGCATAAAGCAGCGCCGCCTGAGCTGATTTTCCACACTGAACGTTTAT
This sequence comes from Shewanella sp. N2AIL, assembly GCF_022690845.1. Classification (NCBI taxonomy): domain Bacteria; kingdom Pseudomonadati; phylum Pseudomonadota; class Gammaproteobacteria; order Alteromonadales; family Shewanellaceae; genus Shewanella; species Shewanella sp. N2AIL. The sequence goes on from NZ_JALBYT010000027.1 coordinate 57,171, forward strand.
TGGCGGGCGTACTTGGCGCCTCAAGCGCAGCGCTGGTGATGGATTCTGTGCTGCAAGGGCGTGATTTGGCGCTGGATGAAGTGTTCAGTCTAGTGGATGAAGCGTCATCGAAAATTATGCTCAGCCAAGACATGCTGCGCGGCGCGATTGAGCATGCCTATGAAGGCATGAGCGTGATAGATAATGATCTCAATCTCGTGGCTTGGAATTATAAGTATGTGGAGTTGTACCAATATCCCGATGGATTCTTGCAGCAGGGTATGCCCATCAGCGAAGTGATCCGTTTTAATGCGTCGCGGGGTTATTGTGGTGAAGGTGAAATCGAACAGCAGGTTGAACAGCGGGTGCAGCATATGCGTAATGGCACGCCACACACTTCTGAGCGCCATCGCAGAGACGGTAAAGTGATTAAAATTCAAGGTAATCCCATGCCAGACGGCGGCTTTGTGATGACCTTTACCGATATTACTCAGTATCGCGAGCAGGAGCGGGCGCTGCTCGAAGCCAATGAAACCTTAGAAAGCCGCGTTAATGAGCGAACCTATGAATTAGCCATGTTGAACAGTGAGTTACTCGAGGCTAAAGCGCAGGAAGAAATCGCTAACGCCTCTAAGAGTCGCTTCTTGGCTGCTGTTGGCCATGATTTAATGCAACCGCTGAATGCTGCAAGGTTGTTTACCGCATCTTTATCTCAGTATCCCAATTTAGATCGCGAGGCCAGAACCACCTTATCCCATGTGAACAGCTCGCTTAAGATCGCCGGCGAGTTGCTCACCGATCTGCTGGATATTTCTAAACTCGATTCCGGCATGGTGGATGTTAATCGGCGTGACTTTGCGATTTCAGAACTGATCAATGGCTTATCCGTGGAGTTTGAGGCGATGGCTGCGGACAACCAAATCCGTTTTAAGATGATCCCATGCAGTGCGACTGTTAATTCTGATCCTTCGCTGTTACGGCGTGTCCTACAAAACTTTTTAACCAATGCCTACCGCTACGCCCGTGGTGGCAGAGTCTTGTTTGGTTGTCGCCATCGCGGTCATTACCTTGAGATCCAAGTGTTAGACACAGGCTGTGGTATCGATGAAAAAGAAACCCAAGAGATTTTTAAAGAATTCAAACGGCTGAATAATCCTAAGAGCAACAATGTCAGCGGATTAGGCTTAGGTTTAGCAATTGCCGATCGCATCAGTAAAGTGCTGGAACACGGTATTCAAGTCTCGTCCCATTTAGGGCGCGGCTCGGTATTCTCCATTTGTGTGCCGCTCGGGGAGACTGTACGTCAGCCGCAAGTGAAGGCGTTGCCATCGCTGCTGCAGCCGTTATCGGGTATCAAAGTGCTGTGTATCGATAACGAAGAGGCGATTCTGGCGGGCTTAGAAAGTCTATTAAGTCGTTGGCAATGTGAGGTTATTTGCGCCAAAGATTTATCCGATGCACGCATTAAGCTGGGGTTGAAAGGCGTCGCGCCCGATATTGTCCTCGCCGATTACCACTTAGATGATGGCCAAAATGGCGTCGATGCGATGGACGGTATTCGTGCCCTGTATGGCAAAGACTTGCCCGGCATTTTGATCACCGCCAATACCCGTAAAGAGCTGGTGGAAGATGTGCAGCGCCGCGGCTATCACTATATGGCGAAAATGATAAAACCTGCCGCGCTGCGCGCCTTGATTTCTAGCTTAGTGAAATGAGCTTAGTCAAATCAGATTAGAAACATGAGTTTAGTGGAGTCGGTACGTTAATCGAAAGTCTAGATAACCCGCGCAGTTGCTATGCGGACTATCTGGACTAAACACAGGGCTAAAAGTTTGGTTGGCTAAAGGTTTGTTATCGTTCTTTAGTTCATCCCTAATCAAGTGAATGATCAGAGTTTGAAAACAGCGAGTTTGCCGTTTAAATTCAGTGATAACTCCGCCAAACTTTCACTTTCTTGGGCGAGATAGGTTGCCGATTCAGAAACTTCGAGCGCTGAGTTATTAATCCCGCACACGTTTCTGTTCATGTCTTCAGCGACCACACTTTGTTCTTCTGCGGCGGTAGCGATATGGGTCGCCATGTCACTCACATGTTTGATGTGGGCTACGATAAGCGATAAATCACTTCCCGCTTTTGCCGATTGACTCACACTGTTTTCTGCCAGCGCACGGCTTGCATCCATTGCCTTCGCGGCGCTCACGGCTCGTTGTTGCAATAATGAAATCGTGTTCTGAATTTCTTCGGTTGATTGCCTAGTGCGACTGGCGAGTTGTCTCACTTCATCGGCGACCACAGCAAACCCTCGTCCTTGCTCGCCTGCGCGGGCGGCTTCAATGGCGGCATTCAGTGCGAGTAAGTTAGTTTGATCTGAAATTGCGCTGATCACTGAGGTCACTTCGCTGATCTGCATGACTTCCTCTTTGAGCATGTTCACTTGATCCGTCGCTTGCTCCACTTCTTTGGCAAGGGCATGGATTCCGTCCACACTGGCGTGGACATCTTGGTCGCCAAGGCCTGCTTCCCATGTGGCTTCTTTGGTATCTTTGGCCGTGCTCTCCGCATTATTCGCCACATCGGCGATAGTGGCGCTCATTTCATTCATGGCGGTGGCGAGCTGGGCAAGCTGATCCCGCTGATTATTCACCGCTTGATTGGTTTCCTCTGCGGTTGAGGCGATACGAGCCGAGGCCTGGGCAACATTATCAGCGCTATGACTCGCTTCCAGTAAGGTGCTACGAATCGAGCCAATGCTTTGGTTGATGTTGCGGGCTAAGGTGCCAAGCTCGTCTTTACCATAGACCTTTAATTGCGTGGTTAAATCTCCCTTTGTGATGGCGAGCATCGCCTGATTTACATCATCCAGTGGCCGAGTGATAGAGTGACTAATGGCATAACCTAGCCAAGCCATGAGCAAGATAAGCACTAATGTCGTGCCTCCCATGACAAAATACTCATGCCAAATGGTGGCTTCGATATCTTGGAGTAACATGCCTGAGCCCAAGATCCAGCCCCAAGGTTTAAATCCCATTACCAGTGACATTTTTTGCGCCGATTTACCGTTAGCTGTCGTCCAGCGGTATTCGACTAAGCCTTGTTTGCCATCACGGCCGAGTTCGACCATTTTGTACCAGTAGTTTTCTTCGCCTTGATTGCCCATTTGTTGGCCAACTAATTCTCTTTTGATGGGGTGGACGATGACGCGCCTCGATTCATCAATCACAAACAAGTAGTTATCATTATCAAAGCGCATGTCGTTCAACATGTCCTTGGCGGCTTGCTGTGCTTGCTCTAAGGGCAGTGATTGGGATAACGCCTGAATGCGGCTGCTGGCGAGGGACAATACGGCATTGAGCCGTGCCTCACGCTCCGCCATCAGATTATGTTTTAAAGCGGTAACAGAAATAACGAGTAAAATTAAGGCGCCTGCGAGGGCGATGATGAGCTGTAATGCGAGTTTGCGATTGACGGCTATGTCAGCGAGTTTGAACATATGATCTCCATGTCTTGGTGTAGCTATTTAAGCCATTCCTCAGCTCAATTTGTTGGCGGATATTGGCGAAAGATGTGTGGGGTAAAGTTAGCGATATAAGCATTGCTGGCTTTGGTAAAATTTCCAGTTGATGGATTAAATTAATCGGCTAAATTGCGGAGTTTTAATAGGAATTGTGAGCAATGTTGCAATTGCAACCTTAGCACTTTTAGCTATTGAGAGGATGCGAGGTTTGAAAAAGGGGTAATACCAACCGTATTAAATATCTGTTCATTCAGCGGGAGTTCAACGCGCTTTAGACAAGGCGAAGGCTTGAAGGCATAGTGGTGCTCTGTCGAAAGCCTTAAACGCAGTATAAAGCGCGTTGCTACGCCGTTAACATCAGCCGCCCTTCGGGAGCCTCACAGGCATCGCACTCCGGTGTTGCATTGACTTAAAAGGGAATAACCATTTCTGCGTCAATGCGCCTTGGATTGAGATGCCTGTGAGGCTCTGAACTGATTAGATATTTAATGTGATTGGTATAAGGTGACTGCCGAGTCACTTAACACAGCTGCTCAGTTTAAACCCCAGCGCACCAAGAACGGTGCGCTGAGTGTTGTCTATTTGAAGGATTCTTACGTTGAAGGCTTATGCTGTTGGCATTAACCGTGGCTGATAAGTTGTGGCTCGGTACTGGCGGATGTTGCACTAATGCCAGCCGCGACTTGCTTCATCGCACCGGTGAGTTGGCTTAATTGCGCTGGGCTAATTATATAGGGCGGCATGATATAAATAAGGTTAGCGAAGGGGCGAACCCACACCCCTAAATCAACAAATTGTTGCTGCAACTCTGCCGTGTTGACGGGTTCGTGCATCTCTAACACGCCCACTGCGCCGAGCACTCGCACATCTTTTACGCTGGGTAAGTTAATCGCATCTTTAAGTTCTAAGCGCATTTGCTGCTCGATAGCGGCCACTTGCGCTTGCCATTCATTGCGATTGATTAAGTCTACGCTTGCACACGCGGCCGCGCAGGCCAGCGGGTTACCCATAAACGTCGGCCCATGCATAAACACGCCGGCGGGAGATTGGCTGATTCCTTGGGCGACGTTATCGGTACATAGCGTTGCTGCTAGGCTGATGTAACCGCCCGTTAGCGCTTTACCTAAACATAAGATATCTGGAGTGATATTGGCATGTTCATAGGCAAACAGCTTGCCTGTGCGGCCAAAACCCGTGGCGATTTCATCTAAAATCAACAACACATCAAATTCATCACACAGGGCACGAAGACCCACTAAATAATCTGCGCTGTAGAAACGCATCCCGCCAGCGCCTTGCATGATCGGCTCTATGATCACAGCGGCAATCTCATGGTGATTAATGCTTAATATGTCGCGCATTGCGGTTAAATCATCGGCTTGTAAGGCTTCGCCAAAGGCGGTTTGTGGTGCAGGCACAAAGGATTGCTTAGTGACCGCATCGCCGAACATAGTGTGCATGCCACCTTCGGGATCGCACACGCTCATGGCGGCAAAGGTATCGCCGTGATATCCCTTCTTAACGGTAAGAATACGTTGTTTTAGCGGTAGCTCTTGATGTGCGATTTGTTCCTGCGAGCTTTGACCTTGCCAACTCTTTCCTTGCAAACTTTGACCTTGCCAATATTGCAGCGCCATTTTGATCGCCACTTCCACTGAGATAGAGCCAGAGTCGCATAAAAAGACTTTCGTCAGCGGCTCGCAGGTCATAGCGATAAGTTTTTTACACAGTTCAATGGCGGGCTCATGTGTGATGCCGCCAAACATTACATGGCTCAGCTGATGCAGCTGTTTTTCCATCGCGGTTAATATCTCGGGATGCGCATAACCGTGCACGCAGGCCCACCATGAGCTAGTGCCATCGACTAGCTTGCGGCCATCGACGAGTTCGAGCTCGCAGCCCTTTGCGCTATGTACACCAAAAACAGGAAGAGAACGGGTCATTGAGGTGTAAGGATGCCAAATATGGGCGCTATCAAAATCAAAATCGAGTAAATTGCGCATAAATGCTCACTAGGTTGGTGGTAAAGTAGCCATTAGTAAACTGAGTTCACTGGTTGGCGTTGACAGTTTAAGGGCTGAGGTTATCCTAGCCAAGATAAAAGACAGAATAAAAAGGGTGTTCAATGTCGCAGTTGCAAGTTCGTCATGATTGGAAGCGGGAAGAAATCGAAGCCTTATTTGCGCTGCCGATGAATGATTTGTTATTTAAAGCCCACAGCATTCACCGTGAAGTGTACGATCCCAATGAAGTGCAAATTAGCCGCTTGTTATCGATTAAAACCGGTGCTTGCCCTGAGGATTGTAAATACTGCCCACAGAGCGCCCGTTATGACACAGGTTTAGAGAAAGAGCGTTTGCTGGCAATGGAAACTGTGCTGACCGAAGCGCGCAGTGCTAAAGCCGCGGGGGCATCTCGTTTCTGTATGGGCGCCGCTTGGCGTAACCCGAAAGAAAAAGACATGCCGTACCTTAAGCAAATGGTACAAGAAGTCAAAGCCTTAGGCATGGAAACCTGCATGACGCTTGGCATGCTTTCTGAAGAGCAGGCGAACGATTTAGCTGGCGCAGGCTTAGATTATTACAACCACAATTTAGATACTTCGCCTGAATACTACGGCGATGTGATCACCACTCGTACCTATCAAAATCGTTTAGATACCCTGACACATGTGCGTGCTTCTGGCATGAAAGTGTGTTCTGGCGGGATTGTCGGCATGGGTGAAAAGGCGACGGATCGTGCAGGCTTACTGCAACAGCTGGCCAATTTACCCCAGCACCCTGATTCAGTGCCGATCAATATGTTAGTCAAAGTGGCGGGCACACCTTTTGAGAAGCTTGACGATCTCGATCCACTCGAATTTGTGCGTACCATTGCCGTGGCACGTATTTTAATGCCGCTTTCGCGCGTGCGGTTATCGGCGGGTCGCGAAAATATGAGTGATGAACTGCAGGCCATGTGTTTCTTTGCTGGCGCCAACTCGATTTTCTACGGTTGTAAATTGCTGACCACGCCAAACCCAGAAGAAAGCGATGATATGGGGCTATTCCGACGTTTAGGCTTACGTCCAGAACAGGGCGCTGCGGCAAAATTGGAAGAAGAAAGTGCTGTTCTAGCCAAAGCGGCGGCCTATCAAGATAAGTCATCGGCACAATTCTATGACGCGGCGGCTTTGTAAGCACACTGACTTCATGTTGTTTGACGTATATCTTGAATAACATATCAATCCTGTCGGCGCAGTCTGTATTGACTGCGGCCAACAGGTTTATTCAATGTGTTCTATTCCTAAGATAAATCTGCTTAAATCGCACACTCTTGAGGCTAAATTGATGAGTTCTCTGCTTGAGACTAAAATTGCCGCCCGTCAGCATGCTTTGCGTGAGCAAGGATTACTGCGCCAACGTAAAGTGCTGAGTGTCGATCATGCCATTAACACCAACGCATCCACTTCGAGCCCACGTTTTGTGTTTGAAGGTCGCACTTATGTCAATTTCAGTAGTAATGATTATTTAGGTTTATCCCGCGAACCTGAACTCGCTGAGGTCTTGCACCTTGGCGCACAAATCTACGGTGTGGGCAGCGGCGCATCGCCCTTAGTGACAGGTTACTGTGACGCACATTTGGCGCTGGAGCGTGAACTTTGCGCCTTAACGGGACATGAAGCGGCATTATTATTTTGCTCGGGCTTTAGTGCTAATACGGCGCTGATGAAAACCCTATTTGATCAACACGATATTGTTGTTGCCGACAAACTCGTACACGCCTCAATTATTGATGGTTTGCACGATAGTGGCGCGCAGCTTAAACGTTTTTTACACAATTCCTTAGAAAGCGCTGAGCGGTTACTCGCTCGACATCACACATCGGCGTTAATCACTGAAAGCGTGTTTAGCATGGACGGAGATTGTGCACCGATTGCTGAGTTATCGGCGCTTTGTCAGCAAAATAACACTTGGTTGATTGTCGATGATGCCCATGGTTTTGCGGTGCTCGATGGTTATCACAATGCTGATGCCGCCAAGCTTATCGATGTGCAAGTGGTCACTTTTGGTAAAGCATTAGGTTGCCAAGGTGCGGCCGTGTTGGGGAGTCAGGCACTGATCGAGTATTTAGTCAGTAACGCCCGTGAATACATTTACTCGACCGCTTTATCGCCCGCCAATGCCGCATTAGCGTTAGCCGCTGCTCAGTACTGCACAGCACATCCCGAGTTACAGCAAAAACTGCGTGAGAATATCACGCTGTTCAAACGATTATGCCTTGAGGCGAATGTGCCCCTTTTAGGTTCAGATACCGCGATTCAGCCGCTGGTCATTGGGGATGCGCGGCAAACATTGCAAGTAGCCGAGGAGCTAAGGGCTGCAGGGATTTGGGTTGGCGCGATTCGCCCGCCGACCGTGCCTGTGGGCTCTGCGCGTTTACGTATTACCTTAACGGCCGCCCATGCCGCGGAAGATATCGCGGCCTGTGCTGCGCAATTAGCTCAAGTGCTCAGTCGCGTCGGTGTGCCGCTTGTGACTGAACGACAAGCTACGGATGATCACAGATAAATGTACGCGATTGAAGGCGTTATTCTATTGAATTTTAAGTTTTTATGGTTGAGTGTTAACTGCAATGCCAAGCCCGATTAAATCCAGCAAGCCCAACGCGAGTGAATCAAGCTCTAACGTGCTCAAGCCTAGTGAGCTCAAATCTAGTGAGTCCAGCTCTTGTGGGTCAATATCTCACGAGATGAATGTGAGCGAATATGCTGTAATGCCAGCTTTTGAAAAACCAGCTATTGGAAAAAGAGCAATTGAGAAAGTAGCCAATACACACGGCGCTCAGATTGCCGAACGATTCTCTGCAGCGGCCCATAGTTATCAAGACCATAACCAGTTACAACGTCTGAGCGCCGCCAGTTTACTCAGTGAGTTTACCGCCAAAGGTCATCTGTTGGACATTGGCGCTGGCCCTGGGACCGATTTTTCGGTGCATGATTTTGCACATCAATCTGAGCATCACGCTGAGCAGGGTTCGATACAAAATCCACAGACGACTGTGTTTGCTGTGGATATCGCCCTTGGCATGTTGCACAAGCTAAAACAATCTTATCCCGATTATCACGGCGTGTGCGCCGATGCCGAGTGTTTACCTTTTGTCGATGGCTGCATCGATGTGATTTATTCGAATTTGGCTTTGCAATGGTGTGGGAATTTCGCCGCTGCGGTCGCCGAAATGGCGCGAGTGCTTAAGCCAAATGGCGAGTGTCATTTGAGCCTAGTAGCGCAGGGAAGTTTGAATCAATTAGCCGAATTAGGCTTAAGAGTGAATGACTTTTCGACGCTAGAGTCGCTAAAAGCGGCATTTAAACTCGATACATGGCAGTCGTTAGAGGTGCAGCTCATTCCTATGACAGTGCATTTTGATACGCTCAAAACCTTACTCTATTCCATTAAAGGGGTAGGTGCATCGGTGCAATCGGTCAGCTCAAACCATTCAGCTCATTCAATCAGTTCAGCCAACTCAACCCGTTTAATTGACTCGACAACGCAAGCAGCAGGAGAAGTTGCTGGTGCAATAGCCGCTGCAGATTTAGCTCCGCGGCTGCGTGGTCGCCAAGATTGGCTGGCAATGCAGGCCAAAGCCGAGTCTTTACGTGTACCCCAAGGTTTGCCGTTAACCTATCAGATAGTGCAGATACGTGCTCGGCGCGGGATATAACAGTTTCGCGTTATGTTTAAGCTAAAGCAGTGTTTCAGCTACAGCAATCATCATGCAAATATATTTAGCATTGGTGAGCGATAGGGGCTTTAGTGTGTAGATTTATGGATTGGTTGCTTTTAGCTTCACCCAGAGTGTATTTCATAAAAACCACTCAGTAGCGACAGATAAGGATCTAATATGTTTTTTGTAACAGGTACAGATACCGACAGTGGTAAAACCTTAGTTTCATCGGCGCTGTTAACCGCAGTAAACCGTTTGGGCGCGATAGCCAGCGCTGACTCGGCTGTGAGTATTTTGGCTTCTAACACGCTGTCTACCTTAGGTGTTAAGCCCATCGCCTCGGGCTGTGCGCAAACCTCCGAAGGCTTACGTAATGCCGATGCGCTGCAACTTATGACGTCATCTTCACTAAAACTGGCCTATTCCGCCATCAATCCTTTTACCTTCGAGCCTGCGATTGCGCCGCATATTGCTGCCGCCCAAGTGGGCGTGGGTTTAGCGCCTGAAGTCATTATCGAAAGCTTGGATTTAGCAGCGTTTGCTCAAGCGGATTTTTGTTTGATTGAGGGCGCGGGTGGCTGGCGTTTACCCTTAGGTGATGGCCGATATTTATCGGAAGTGGTACAGAAATTAGAACTGCCAGTGATACTCGTAGTGGGCATGAAACTCGGCTGCTTAAATCACGCACTGCTGACTCAAGAGGCGATATTGGCTGATGGGCTTAAGATTGCTGGCTGGGTTGCCAATTGTGTCGACCCGAATATGCGTATGTTTGCGGAAAACTTGGCGAATCTTAAAGAGATGATGTCAGCACCTTTCCTCGGCTGTGTGCCTTTTCTTGATGATCCCAGTGCTGAAAATGCCGCCGATTATCTTGATACTTCGCCGCTTTTTCAAAGCGCAGAGGCTAATACACAACCAGTGCCTAACTAATGCTTAGCCGCTTAATACTTTCAGCTAAGTGCTATCGTAATGTTTTGAGACCAAAAGCCTCACATTAGGTGAGGCTTATTTCTATCAAATGTCCCGTCCTGAAATACGTTGACATAAAGAGGACTTCTTTATGACAACATCAATTAACTCAAGCCGTAAGCGCACACAACGAGATTACACCTTAGCCTTTAAATTACGCGTTGTAGAGCGTGTTGA
>NZ_JALBYT010000028.1:0-67184 GCF_022690845.1 Shewanella sp. N2AIL
ACCAGTACTCGTCTGTTAACATTGTTCTTGGCATGATGGGTTGTCATGGTTAGTTTTTGGCGAAAGTAATTATACCAGCCCATCATGCTGTCTAATAATCCATCACGAAAGATCAACAAGCCCTAGTTTCTCCTGCATTTTTTGCTAAATTATTATATATACGGAATATTAGAAATGTTCAGCAATCCTTTTACTTTCACCTTTGCTAAATTTCACATTGAATAGTCGAAAAGCAAAACTCCATCATCATACAGTGATAGAAATGTCATCAAGCAACTCACTAATAACAGCATTAAAATACACAATAACTAATTGAATTTAGTTAACTTTAAACAATTAGAAAGCAGGTTATGCTCATCGTTCTGCTATTGAATACCTGTAAATATATAGTTTAAATATTATATTGTTGCAATTCGTCAGTATTAATCATGAAAAAAACATCACCATACTTCAACATTCAACATTCAACATTCAACATTCAACATTCAACATTCAACATTCAACATTCAACATTCAACATTCAACATTCAACATTCAACATTCAACATTCAACAACTTACGCTAGATTAAAAATATAAAAACCTTAATAAATAATAAGTTGAATAGATGTATCTTAAAATGATACCTAGATACTCTCTGCTAAGAATAAAAGATAGATATCATCATCTCAATCCTAGACCAAAAAAGTGGGGGGATTTACGATTTTGGCTTTATGCTCTTACCTCTTCATGACAACTCCGAAGCTATATGGCTCTAAGAAAAAAAAGGATACATATAACTCTTTTATTACAAATTCAGCGGCAGGAGATAGAAACAAGTCATAACGACACTCATGCTATGAGTTCACATGGACATGCAAGCAGCATTTAACAGCATAATTCTCATCGTCGAACCTCTACGAATGAGTGAAATTGTGTGTCGTAGGAATAATATAATTTTAGTTGAGATTGCAATTATAAGTTTTCACCTGATAACAAATAGCTAGGTTATACATTTAAAATAAAACCCTCTACTTTTTGCTTTCCCTTTACAATAACCATTAACAGTAATTTATCCGTTTTTATTTTAACCAAAGAAATAGCCACATAAAAAAATGGTATCAATAAATAGCTCTTGGATAAGAGTTGACTCTAAATCACTATACTTTTACAGAATACTTGTTACCTTGATAAATCAACTAAAAAATACAATCGAAGAACATATAGCAAAAAACAATTACAAACAAACCAAATACTTAAATGTAAATTAACTGATAAACTCACCATCTTTACTTTTGAAAAATCGAAAAGAAATTGGCTAACGATGTGGATAAATTGTCATATGATAGACATCATCGAGATCATAGTAAATTTTGTAATTTTAAAGCATCAACATAAGACATGAAGCTTAATTATAAATACGAGACGTAAATATACTTTAGGTTATATAATAATACTAAAAAAACATAACATCCTTAATATATAGTTTTACTCAATCACGAATCAAGTTTTATATTCACAGTAAATTATCAATACTCAACGTTACAGCTAGGCTGTATCAAGCTGCGATTAATAATATAGGATAAACCGTTCAAAATGGATCACCGAGACTATTCTCTAAGGCTTTTATTGAAGACCTCAAGCTCTGCCGATAAAAAAGCCAGTCGGATGTTGCCGCTGGCTTATCTAGCAAACATCAATCTTATTAAGTATTAGCCACTCAACTGAGATCCTAAAACTGTTGAAACCAACGTTGGATCTGCTGTGGATCTTTGCTTTTCGTTAAAGATAGCATCAACAATATACGGGCTTTTTGCGGGTTCAGATTACCTGCTGCAATAAAACCGTATTTAGCATCATCTATCTCAGCATCGAGTGTCGTTGCACCAGTGGGCACTCGGCTAGAGCGAACGACTAAGGTGCCTTTTTGACTCGCTTTAGCTAAAACATCGAATATAGAGTGGTAGATATTACCGTTACCCACACCGGCACTGACTATGCCATCAAAACCCGCTTCAACCATGGTTTTGGCTGGTAAATCACTGGCATTGGCGTAGTTATACACTATGCCTACCTGCGGTAACTTGTCGAGTTTGCTGACATCAAAAGGCGTTTGCGTAGTATGTTGACGCTCAGTATTACCCATATATTCAATCTTGCTGTTATGGATCACGCCAAGCGGGCCAAAGTTAGGCGCAGCAAAGGTATGCACACCTGTGGTATTAGTCTTAGTGACGTCGCGGGCGTTCAATACGGTATCGTTCATCACCACTAATACGCCTCGACCTTTAGATTCAAGGTTCGCGGCGGTCGCGACGGCGTTATACAGATTCATCGGACCATCGGCGCTCATGGCGGTTGATGGACGCATAGCGCCAACCAGTACCACAGGTTTATCGCTCTTGATGGTGAGGTTTAGAAAATAAGCGGTTTCTTCTAAGGTGTCGGTGCCGTGAGTGATGACGATACCGTCGACCTCTTTATCGGCCAGTAACAGATTGATGCGCTTGGCTAACGCTAGCCAAACTTTATCGTTCATGTCCTGCGAACCGATTTTAACCAGTTGCTCACCTTGAATATCGGCAAGCTGTTTCATTTCAGGCACGGCCGCAATTAAGCTACTAATACCCACTTCACCAGCCTGATAGTTAGACTCAGTGGCCGATTGCCCTACTCCGGCAATGGTGCCACCCGTGGCAATGATCCGTACCTGTGGAAGCGCCTGCGCCGCAGAGGAGAGAACTAACCCTAAGGTGATCGAGAGCAAGAGCTTACGCATTGAAAAATTCATGCTTACATCCTTTTATTAATAATAAACGCTCCACAGTGTGCACTATTATTTAAGTCTAACCGTGATAATTCTCACTAAAATGAAATAACAAATTTAGCGTTATCTAATTGATTATTTAAAACTTAAATAAAACACTATGCATTTATTATTGAGTAGATTTAACTAATCAATGATTATTCGCGATTGATAAAGTGGAAATTAAATAGCGTACGGTTTATTTAAATTCAAAAACACCCTGAGTAAATATGTCGCCTATTGGTTAACGAATAACAAATCCATAGCTAATTTGCATCAAAAAGTAATAGCTCACACTAGCTAACCGAGTTGAGATGCTTATCTAATAAACAAAACAAATCTACCATTTCAAACAGTTAAGTGATCCCCATCTAAATCCTGTTATTGCCAAAGCGTTAAGATCTGTGTCGATAGTCAAGGAGACGATTCTCCTTCATGTTTTCGATGAGTTATTTTTGAAGTGTTACGCATACTTATGTACGCACCACAACTCAATACTCGGAGATATATCTTACTATTAACCGGATTTAATAGGATCGAAATGAAAGATACTAATAGCGTACGGATCGAAGAAGATTTATTGGGAACGAAAGAAGTGTCCAATGAATTTTATTACGGCATACATACATTACGTGCCATCGAAAACTTTAAGCTGAGTAATCAAAAAATTTCCGATGTACCTGAATTAGTCCGTGGCATGATGCTAACAAAGAAAGCAGCTGCCATGGCCAATAGCGAATTAGGCGCTGTAAGTCCTGAAATCGCTGACAAGATTATTGAAGCGTGCGATCTGATACTCACAACGGGCCGATTTGTGGATCAATTCCCAGTCGACGTGTATCAAGGGGGCGCAGGCACTTCAATCAACATGAATACCAATGAGGTATTAGCCAACGTTGCACTGGAGATCATGGGGCTTGAAAAAGGCCGTTACGATGTCATCAATCCTAATGACCATGTCAACAAGTGCCAATCGACCAACGATGCCTATCCAACAGGCTTCCGTATTGCGGTCATCAACAGTACCGATATTCTGCTAGATGCATTAACTGACCTTATCAGTGCCTTCGACACTAAAGCCGCAGAGTTTAAAACCGTCTTAAAAATGGGCCGCACTCAGTTGCAAGATGCCGTGCCTATGACCCTAGGCCAAGAGTTTCATGCCTTTGCTGTCACACTGCGAGAAGAAATTAAGTCCATCAAGCGTTGCCAAGAATTGCTGTTAGAAGTGAACTTAGGCGCAACGGCCATTGGCACCGGCCTTAACACGCCAGTGGGTTATTCCTCACTCGCCATTAAACATCTGGCTGAAATCACTGGCCGTGCTTATGTGCCAGCGGAAGATTTAATCGAAGCGACCTCCGACTGTGGTGCCTACGTCATGCTGCACAGTGCGATTAAGCGCATGGCGATTAAAATGTCCAAGATTTGTAATGACCTACGCTTACTGTCATCGGGTCCACGTACAGGTCTGAAGGAAATCAATCTGCCTGAATTACAAGCGGGTTCTTCTATCATGCCAGCTAAGGTTAACCCTGTGATCCCTGAGGTCGTCAATCAGGTTGCCTTTAAGATTGTCGGCAACGATATCACTATCACTATGGCCGCCGAAGCGGGCCAGTTACAGCTTAACGTCATGGAACCTGTGATTGGTCAGGCGATGTTTGAGTCACTCAGTTTAATGGGTAATGCCTGTATCTCCCTACGTGAGAAATGCGTTGAAGGTATCACTGCAAACCCAGAGATCTGCATGGCCCATGTGATGAACTCCATCGGGATCGTGACCTACCTTAACCCCATCATCGGCCACCATGAGGGTGACATCATCGGCAAGATTTGCGCCCAAACGGGTAAAAATGTCCGTGAAGTGGTACTCGAACGCGGTTTGTTAACGGTTGAAGAACTCGATGACATTCTCTCGATTGAAAACCTGATGAATCCTAAGTATCAAGCTAAACGCAGCAGCAAAGCCAAAGTGTAACTCAGTGGGGCTGGGGAGCCTTCCCCAGCCCAAAACTCGATGATTCAAGAATAAGCCAGCGCATAGTGAATATGCGCAGGCTATTGAAATTAAAAACAAAATAGAGTTAACACTATGATTATATTAGAGATAATTATCGTACTCGGGGCCATTTACCTAGGTGCAAGGATGGGTAGCATGGGAGTCGGCTTTGCGGGCGGTGTCGGGGTACTGATACTGACCGCAGGGATGGGACTCAAACCGGGCAATATTCCGATTGATGTGATCCTCATCATTATGTCGGTTATCACCGCGATTGCGGCCATGCAAGTATCAGGAGGGATGGATTATTTAGTCTCACTGGCAGAAAAATTATTACGTAAGCATCCAAAACAAATCACTTTTCTGGCACCTGTAGTCACTTATTTCATGACACTCTTTGCTGGAACAGGCCACACCGCATTCTCAACCTTACCTGTTATTGCCGAAGTCGCAAAAGAGCAAGGTATTCGTCCCTCTCGTCCTCTTTCTATCGCCGTTGTCGCGTCCCAAGTTGCCATTACCGCTTCACCGATTTCGGCGGCAGTTGTGTTCTTCTCAGGCATTCTAGAACCCTTTGGCGTGGACTATTTAGTACTGTTAGCCGTATGTATTCCTTCAACTTTCTTAGCCTGTATGGTCGGCGCCGTTGTTGCTAACTTAATGGGTAAAGAGCTGGCTGATGATCCTATTTATCAAGACCGTTTAGCTAAGGGCTTAGTCAAAACACGCGGTAAAACTGAGATCAAGATTAAAGCCGGCGCAAAACGCTCTGTGATGATTTTCTTGCTGGCGATTGCGGCTGTGATGGCCTACGCCACTGCGATATCTGACAAAGTCGGCTTGATTGTTGACCCTGTACTGCCGCGCGACGCCGCCATTATGGTGCTGATGCTCACAGCAGCTGCAGCTATCACGATTTTCTGTAAGTTAGACGCAAGTGAAATCTCCAATGCGGCCACCTTTAAATCGGGCATGTCAGCCTGTGTCTGTGTGTTAGGTGTGGCTTGGTTAGGCGATACCTTAGTGTCGAATCATATTGAGGAAATCAAAGATTTAGCAGGCACCTTACTGCAAAGTCAGCCTTGGTTATTGTCGGTCACCCTGTTCTTTGCCTCCATGTTGCTCTACTCCCAAGGCGCAACCACTAAGGCACTGATGCCTGCGGCCTTAGCCATTGGCGTGAGTCCTTTAACTGCCGTAGCCTCTTTCGCCGCCGTCAGCGCGCTGTTTGTATTGCCTACTTATCCCACGCTACTAGCTGCGGTTGAGATGGATGATACCGGCTCGACGCGGATTGGTAAGGCGGTATTTAACCATCCGTTCCTGGTCCCTGGCGTAGTAACGATTGCCACCAGCGTGGCATTGGCCTTCCTGTTTGGCGGCATGATGCTGTAGCGCAACTTTACCCAAAGTGTTCTAAGGGCTAATGCCAATAATTGGATTAACCCTCTTCTTTTAATCTGGATCTAAAGACTTTGTGTTGGCGTGATGCAGGTACATTCACGCCACCACAAACCTGGTAAGAGGTGAATTAATGTCAGCGAAAACGCGTGTTCCTACCGCCATTAACGGCGGACCATTTGGCCAAGCCTGGTCGGCTAAAGCAGACTGCTTACAAAGTGCGACAGGGCTTATATTGGGTATTTTCCTGTTATTTCATATGCATTTCGAGGCGAGCATTTTATTTGGTAAAGAAACCTTCTTTCACATGGTGCAATTCTTAGAAGGCAGTATGTTTAGCTCGACGGGTCATGGCTTCCCCATAGTGACCAAGATCATTTCAGTCATTATGCTGGTGATTGTTGCAGTACATGCCGCCACCGCACTACGTCGTTTTCCAGTGCAATTAGGCCAATGGCGAGCGATGCGTGGCTTCATGTCGAGTATCAAGCATAGAGATACCCAAGCATGGTTTTGGCAGATGATCACCGGTTTCTTACTGTTTTTCTTAGTGTCAGCCCATCTTGCCACTATGATTTTAAACCCTGATATTGGCCCTCACCTTTCGGCCGAACGGGTTTACCACGATAACGCTTGGCTCTTATATGTGGTGTTTTTACCTATCGTGTTATTCCACGGCATCGTTGGTTTATACCGAGTGATATTAAAGTGGGGTGTGAGTAGTAACCGCCCACTTATCCGCACTATAGCGCAAGTATTGATCGTCTATTTATTGTGTTTAGGCACATTAAGCCTAGTGACCTATATCAATATTGGTATCGAATTAGTTCTGCCAGTACAACCGTTTATTCCTCAGTAATGGGCATGACGCTATCGGCGCACTTAGCCTGTATAGCAAGACAAACAACATACGGATCCTCCTCTGATACATAGTTGCCGCGCATCTATGCCCGAGGAGTGCAATGATAAATCCATGAAATGTTATCTAAATTATTAGATAAGGATCTGATTTGAAAATCATTTATACAGACTCATTAGTCATTGGCGCAGGATTGGCAGGTCTCAGAGTCGCAATTGCCACCAAAGAGCGAGGCCTAGATACCTTAGTGCTATCGTTAATTCCCGCAAAACGTTCACATTCGGCCGCCGCACAGGGCGGAATGCAAGCCAGCCTAGGCAATACCGTTAAAGGCATGGGCGATAACGAAGACATTCACTTTCAAGACACAGTCAAAGGTTCTGACTGGGGTTGCGATCAAGACGTCGCCCGCATGTTTGCCCACGTTGCACCGAAAGCGATCCGCGAACTCACCAACTGGGGCGTGCCTTGGTCAAGGATTTCCGCCGGCCCGCGCGAAGTCATCATGAATGCGCAAAGGGTAACGCTCAATGAGGCCGAAGAAGCTCACGGCCTGATCAATGCCCGCGATTTTGGTGGCACTAAAAAATGGCGTACCTGTTACACCGCAGACGGCACTGGCCACTCTTTGCTGTATGCAGTGGATAACCAAGCTATTTCTATGGGCATTCCAGTACACGAACGGATTGAAGCCCTGTCGCTTATCCATGACGGCAAGCGCTGCCATGGCGTGATTGCCCGCTGTTTAGTCACAGGTGAACTGCGCGCTTATGTGGCCAAATCCACCACCATCGCCACCGGCGGTTATGGCAAGATTTATGAAATATCGACCAATGCCACCATCTGCGAAGGCATAGGCCAAGCGTTAGCACTCGACACAGGTGTCGCCACCTTAGGCAATATGGAAGCGGTGCAGTTTCACCCCACCGCCATAGTGCCCGCGGGGATCCTTACCACTGAAGGGTGTCGTGGTGATGGCGGTATTCTGCGTGATAAAGACGGCCATCGCTTTATGCCAGATTACGAACCCGAGAAAAAAGAACTCGCCTCTCGTGATGTGGTTTCACGCCGCATGACAGAACACATGCGCAAAGGCAATGGCGTCGAAAGCCCTTATGGCCCACATCTGTGGCTGGATATTACGCAGCTGGGCCGTGAACATATCGAAACTAACCTGCGCGAAGTGAAAGAGATTTGTGATTACTTCCTTGGTATCGATCCTTGCAAAGATTGGATCCCCGTCAGGCCAACCCAGCATTACTCTATGGGCGGCGTACGCACCAATGCCACAGGCGAGAGTCCACAACTCAAGGGGCTGTTCAGCGTCGGAGAAGCGGCCTGTTGGGACATGCACGGCTTTAACCGTTTAGGCGGTAATTCGGTGGCAGAAACTGTGGTCGGCGGCATGATCATCGGCAAATATGTGGCTGATTTTTGTGAGAATAACGATTTAGAAATTGATACTGCGCTGACTCAAAAATTCATCGATAAATTACAGCAAGAAATCGATGGACTGGTCGAAGGCAACGGTACAGAAAACCCCTTCCAAATAAAGAAAGAAATGCAACGCATCATGATGAACTACGTCGGGATCTTCCGTAATGGACCCGAATTAGATAAAGCCATCAAAGGCCTGAAAGACTTACTGCTGCGGGCAAAAAATCTTGGTCTTAAATGTAAAAAACGTCACGCTAATCCTGAGTTAGTCGAAGCGCTACGCGTCACTCGTATGTTGAAAGTGGCTCTCACCGTCGCCTGTGGCGCAGAGGCTCGCACTGAAAGTCGCGGCGCCCATTCACGGGAAGATTACCCACAACGCAATGATAAAGATTGGCTCAACCGCACGCTGGCAACTTGGCCAGATGCCGAGTCACTGGAACCTGTGCTGCGTTATGAAGCGTTAGATGTGATGAAAATGGAGCTACCACCGGGATACCGAGGCTACGGCAACGATAACACTATTGCCCATCCTGATACCGAAAAACGCGTACAAGAAATCAATCAAGTGCTCGCGCGCTTAGGTGACGATCCCGATAGAAACACACTGCAGCGAGCCCTGATGCCATACGAGCTGCCAAGTCATCTGCAGGCTCCCAATGGACGCCTCAGCGATACCTTAGCGATCACTCCAGCCCAACCGGTAGGGAATAAACCACTATGAGCCGTCAAATCAGCTTTAATATCTTCCGCTACGATCCGCAAGATGGCCAAGACAAGCCAAAGATGGAACGTTATCAGTTGACTGAAACACCGGGCATGACAGTGTTTATCGCCTTGAATCAATTGCGTGAACAACAAGATCCCTCACTGCAGTTTGACTTTGTCTGCCGCGCGGGCATCTGTGGCAGTTGCGCCATGGTGATCAATGGTTTCCCCACATTGGCCTGTCGCACGTTAACGGCGAATTATCCCAATGGCGAAATCACCCTAATGCCACTGCCCGGCTTCGAACTGATTGGCGATTTGTCGGTGAACACGGGCAAATTTATGCGCGAATTAGCCGAACGCTTAAAACTCTGGCTGCACCCTAAACCCGATGATCAGGACATTCATCGCCTCGAAAATCCAATGGCACCTGAAGAAGCCGCGCGGATCTATGAGCTAGAACGCTGCGTCGAATGTGGGGTTTGTGTGTCTGCCTGCGCCACCAAACAAATGCGTGACACCTTTGTCGGCGCGGTTGGCATGATGAAAATTGCCCGCTTCGAAATGGATAGCAGAGACAGCCGCAGCGCGGATGATTTCTACCATGTGATTGGCAATCAAGACGGCGTCTTCGGCTGTATGACGCTACTCGGCTGCCAAGATAACTGCCCTAAAAATTTGCCGCACATGCAGCAAATTGCTTACCTGCGCCGCAAAATGGCCGCAAGCATACTCTAGTTTTCCTTAACCTAAAGTTCCGCTGCATTAGCGGGGTTTTAGGGCAACACCTTTCCCAAACCAGCGGGCAAATCATATCTGCCCGCTGCAGATATGCGACGCCTTGCCTCTGAGCGAGACGCCTCCTTGAGCACTATCACAAGTGCAGATCCTTACTACTAGCAGTACTGTTCCATCGGCAACAAAATCCATTAACGGCACGCTAGTAGTTGTTATGTAAGGAAACATAAATGAAGCAGTTCAAACTAACATCAGCCGTGCTTGTGCTGAGCTTTGCCACACCTATCTTTGCTGTTCAAGCCAATGATACCGCTGCAACCAATGACGAGTTACGCACTGAATTACAACAAATTCAGCAAAGACTCGCCATGCTCGAAGCCCAAGAAAAAGAGGCATCGGTTTTATCGGATACTCAGTTTAATTTTTATGGTTCTTTACGCCCGACTTTCGGCCTGACCCACACTAACTCGGACGATGTGTGGGATGTGGGCGATGCGAACTCGCGAATTGGCTTTGCCGCAGAACACCAACTTGGCAATGGCTTAGTCGGGTTTGCGAAAGGGGAATTTAAGGTCGATATCAAAGATGACGGCGACTTTGGCGATGCACGCAAAGCTTATGTCGGATTAAAGGGATTTTTTGGTAGTGTTGCCATAGGTAAACAAGCCGTCACTCAGGAGATCATTTCCGATCCCGTCGACATCTTTAACCGCTCAGGAACCCCACTCGCCTATGACAGTGCGAGCCCCTTCAGACTCAATAACTTAGTGACCTATCGTAAAGAATTTGGCGACCTGTTATTTTCGGCCGATGCACAATTCGATGGCAACAAAGGCAGTGGCGGCAGTGACTTCGTTAACGCGGGTATCCGTTATAAAACCGACCTAATCTATATAGCCGCGGCTTTTTATAACAAAGAGTTAGACGACGGCAAAGATGAGAACACTGTCGGCGTCACCCTAGCAAAAAGTTTCAATGACTTGTACCTCGCGGCGGCCTATCAAAACATTGAAAAAGACGACGTCGATGGAACCACATTGGATGGCTCAACACTCGATGTGGTCGCCTGCTACCCCATCACTGACAGCTATAAAATCAAGCTGGGCGTGTCCAGATACGACGATGGTGGCAATGACATCACCTCTGCTAAATACAACGCCTATAACACTACGCTTGAGTGGCATAAAACACCGCAATTCAGCACCTTCATCGAATATCAAAAGACAGATTTTGAATACCGCGAAACCAATGACCAGATCATGCTGGGCATGCGTTATAACTTCGATTACACGTTCTAGGTTTTATCTCAAGCGTATAGTCATGTAAATGAAGGGTTTAACGGCTTCACGGCATAAAGACTAAAAACATAAAGACCAGAAACAACAAAGCCACGACTCGCGTGGCTTTGTTCATTTAAGACGATACCGTCTTTACACTTCGATAAATCCCAAATTAGAACGGAATATCGTCATCCCAGCCATCATCCAAATCTGGAGTGAAGTTTTGCTGTGGTTGTGGTGCAGGACGTTGTGCCGGAGCTGCTGGCGCTTGGTAAGCAGGCGCTGGAGCGGCTTGTGGCTTAGGCGCATAACCACCTTGTTGTGGTTGAGCTTGTTGCTGTCCATATTGCTGCTGAGCAGGTGCTGGCGCAGCATATTGTTGCTGAGCTGGCGCTTGGTAAGCAGGTGCAGCTTGAGGGGCTGGCGCATATTGATTTTGCGCTGGTGCCGCTTGTTGTGGTGCAGATTGGTAACCTGCGTTTTGTGGCATGCCGCCGCCCATTGGCGCGCCTTGTGCTTGGCCACCTTGACCACGGCTACCTAGCATTTGCATGCTACCGCTTTGATCGATAACCACTTCAGTGCTGTAACGGTCTTGACCGCTTTGGTCTTTCCACTTACGGGTTTGCAGTTTACCTTCAAGGTAAACCTGTGAACCTTTACGCAGGTATTCACCTGTAATTTCAGCTAATTTGCCGAACAGAACCACACGGTGCCATTCAGTACGCTCTTGCTGTTGACCTTGTTGGTCTTTCCACGATTCGCTGGTCGCAACTGTGATGTTAGCGACTGCATTACCGTTTGGCATATAACGCACTTCTGGATCTTGTCCCAAATTGCCAACCAAAATTACCTTGTTAACACCACGACTGGCCATTGAAATCTCCTGCGATTCTTTAAATAATCTATTAATTCAGTATGTTGTTTATCTGTGTCGCCATAGAGGAAAATCAGCTTCCCCAAATACCACACGGCAGACCCAGATATTATTGAGCAGAGCCTAACACAGCTCGTGCTTCTCTTAAATCGAAATGCTCATCAACCTTTAAGTAAGCCACTTTCTCGTCCAACACGACGATCGCTTCGACGACGCCCATGAGCTGTGATAACTGAGCCGCCATATCCCGCGCTTGTGCCTTGTCTTTGACTTCGGCTTCTAAGGTGTAACTCTTTAACAGCACGGGATTTTCCATGCCCAATGTCAGGAATAACCAAATAGACATTAAGATCACAGCAACGATAAACACCCCGACCGCGCCCACTAATTGGAAGGCGCCACCGCCCAGCATACCACCACAAAAGGCCCCTAAAAACTGGCTAGTGGAATACACGCCCATGGCCGAGCCTTTTTCACCGACGGGGCAAAATTTGGCAATCAAACTGGGCAATGAAGCTTCTAAATAGTTAAAGCCAGTGAAAAACAGCACCACGGCAAAACTCAACACCCATAAGTTGTTAGAGAATAAAGCCATCGCCAACAGCGCCACTATCATGATCACTAAGGCGATTTGGAACATAGCTTTAGTATTCTTACGTTTAACCCCAATGATAATTAACGGCACCATCAGGAAAAACGCGCCCACAAAAGCAGGGAAATACAGCATCCAGTGTTTTTCTTTCACGAGCCCCGCATCCACCAGATCCAGCGGCAAGGCCACAAATACTGCGGTTAACACTAAATGCAGAATAAAGATCCCCGCATCGAGTCTAAACAACTGGGGATCGGTCAACATACGCTTGAGTCTGGCAGGCGTGGCTAACGTATCGCCCTTAGGCGCGTGGGAAATCGGATTCGGTACTAAAAATTGCACGATCAACATGCCCGTCACAGCGAGAATCGCCGTGAGGAAGAACAGGCCTGATAAGCCCACATGTTGTGCCACAATCGGGCCGACCAGTAAGGACAGCGCAAAAGAGCCGCCGATACACATACCAATAATCGCCATGACCTTAGTACGCTGTTCGTCGCGGGTTAAATCCGCTGCCAGCGCCAACACGGCAGCGGCAATCGCGCCCATGCCCTGCACTGCTCGACCAAACACCACGCCGTAAATCGAATCAGCGTTGGCGGCAATCAAGCTACCAATGGCAAAAAGCACCAGACCGATAAGGATAATCGGCTTGCGACCATATTTGTCAGATAAAATCCCCATAGGGATTTGCAGCACAGCTTGAGTCAGACCGTAGGCGCCGATAGCAATACCGACCCACAGCGGCGAGAAGCCTTCGAGGTGCTGACCATAAAGTGCAAAGACGGGCATGATCATAAACAAGCCCATCATGCGTAAACCAAATACACTGGCTAAAGAAAACGCGACTTTTTTCTCAGTACCCGAAAGTCCGTTGTTACCCATGATTTTGCCCTGGATTGAAGTCTTTTAAGGGGCGCATGTTACCACACCCAAAAGGATTTGCTCAAAAGGAAATAGTGGCCTAAACCACTGCCTGTACAGTTAACTTTTATCCCGATTATCACAGACCTATATTGACCGTGCTCGGGTTAACATGTTTATTTTTCTGCCCTATTTAACGCTCAGGCACAGGGAAACGAGTCTAACATAGTGTTCACATTTGTCCTGTGAGTCAGTACGCAACAACCGCATTAATCTTAGTTAATCCACTCGGTACATAACTGCCACTGTCAGCAAGGTGATTAAAAGCCAGTGCCAGCCCTAGGATTGGTGCCGATCACAGAATCAACTAAACTCAGCCGCGGAACTGTGCGATACTTATGCTCATTTTTTTAAGCATATGGCATTAGAGCGATAGATGGATAAGATTGAAATACGCGGCGCACGCACCCACAATCTCAAGAATATCAACCTGACTATCCCAAGGGATAAACTGATTGTCATCACGGGCTTATCGGGATCTGGCAAATCCTCCCTTGCTTTCGATACTTTATATGCCGAAGGCCAGCGACGTTACGTCGAATCCCTGTCAGCCTATGCTCGCCAATTTTTGAGTTTGATGGAAAAGCCCGATGTGGACCATATCGAAGGCTTAAGCCCAGCGATATCCATAGAGCAAAAATCCACTTCCCATAACCCGCGTTCCACCGTGGGTACTATTACCGAAATTTACGATTACCTGCGCTTGATGTTTGCCCGCGTGGGTGAGCCGCGTTGTCCGACACACAATCAACCCTTGGCGGCGCAAACCGTCAGCCAGATGGTCGATAAAGTGTTAGAAATGCCCCAAGACAGCCGCTTGATGCTGCTCGCGCCTGTGGTCAACGCCCGTAAGGGTGAACACGTTAAATTGCTCGAAGGTCTATCGGCGCAGGGTTATATCCGTGCGCGTATTGACGGTGAAGTGTGTGACTTAACCGATCCGCCAACCTTAGATTTACACGTTAAGCACACGATTGAAGTGGTCGTCGACCGCTTTAAAGTGCGTGACGATATCAAGCAACGCTTAGCGGAATCCTTTGAAACCGCACTGGAACTCTCCGGAGGCATCGCGACCGTCGCCACCATGGATGACGACACGGGTACTGGTAAAGCAAAAGGCGAAGAACTGATTTTCTCGGCCAACTTCGCCTGTCCGCACTGCGGTTATTCGATGGCAGAATTAGAGCCAAGGATCTTCTCCTTTAACAATCCAGCCGGCGCGTGCCAAACCTGTGATGGTTTAGGAGTACAACAATTTTTCGATCCTGAGCGCGTGATCAGCAACACTGAGCTGTCACTGGCTGGCGGCGCGATTCGCGGCTGGGATAGACGCAACTTCTACTATTTCCAAATGCTCAGTTCACTCGCCGAACACTATAAGTTCGACGTCGAAGTGCCCTATGAGCAGCTCAGCGAAAAAGTTCGCAAAATCGTCCTGTACGGTTCAGGCAAAGATAGCATTGCCTTTAAGTACATCAACGATCGCGGCGATGTGGTGGTGCGTAATCATCCCTTCGAAGGCATTCTCAACAACATGGACAGGCGCTATCGCGAAACCGAAAGCAACTCGGTACGTGACGAATTAGCCAAGTTTATCAATACCCAAGCCTGCCAAAGCTGTGGTGGTTCGCGTCTGCGCGAAGAAGCTCGTAATGTGTTTTTAGGCGATATCAATCTGCCGCAACTCACCACTTGGTCGATTGGCGAAGCCTTAGATTACTTCGAGAAAGTCGAGTTTAGCGGCCAAAAGGCGCAGATCGCCGAGAAAATTTTAAAAGAAATCCGCGATCGCTTAGGTTTCCTCGTTAACGTGGGCCTCAATTATTTGAGCCTATCTCGCTCGGCAGAAACCCTCTCGGGCGGTGAAGCCCAACGAATTCGACTCGCCAGCCAAATTGGTGCCGGACTTGTCGGCGTGATGTATGTGCTCGACGAACCTTCAATTGGCCTGCATCAAAGGGATAACGAACGTCTGCTGCAAACCCTGATCCACCTCCGGGATTTGGGCAACACAGTAATTGTGGTTGAGCACGATGAAGATGCGATCCGCATGGCGGATCACGTGATCGACATAGGCCCTGGCGCAGGTGTTCATGGCGGCGAAGTGATTTGCGACGGCCCGATTGAGAAAATCATCGCCTGTGAAGAATCAGTCACCGGACAATATATTTCCGGTAAGCGCTGCATTCATATCGATACGCCGCGTATTCCGTTCGACAAAACTCAAGTGATTGAGTTATTTGGCGCGCGTGGCAACAACCTGCGCAATGTGGACTTAACCATACCGATTGGCCTCTTCACTTGTGTAACGGGCGTATCGGGTTCAGGTAAATCAACCTTAATCAACGATACCTTCTTCAAGATCGCCCATAGAATGCTCAACGGTGCGACTGTGGATGAGCCATCACCCTATGATCGTATCGAAGGGATGGAGCTGTGCGACAAAGTGGTCGATATAGACCAAAGCCCGATTGGCCGTACGCCACGCTCTAACCCTGCCACTTATACTGGCATCTTCACCCCAATTCGCGAGATTTTTGCCGGAACCCAAGAGTCACGAACTCGTGGTTATCAAGTCGGCCGCTTCTCCTTTAACGTTAAAGGTGGCCGCTGTGAGGCTTGCCAAGGCGACGGCTTGATCAAGGTCGAAATGCACTTCCTACCCGATGTGTATGTACCTTGTGATTCCTGTAAAGGTAAGCGCTACAACCGCGAAACCTTAGAAGTACGCTATAAAGGCAAGAATATTCACGAAGTACTGCAGATGACAGTGGAAGATGCGCGCACTTTCTTCGATGCCGTACCTGCCATTGCCCGTAAGCTGCAAACTTTGATGGATGTGGGTTTGTCCTATGTGCGCCTCGGCCAAAGTGCGACCACACTTTCGGGCGGCGAAGCCCAAAGGGTGAAACTTGCCAAAGAGCTGTCTAAACGTGACACGGGCCAAACCTTGTATATCTTGGATGAACCGACCACGGGCTTACACTTTGCCGATATCCAATTGCTGCTCGATGTATTGCATCGTCTTAAATCCCACGGCAACACCATTGTGGTGATTGAGCATAATCTGGACGTGATCAAAACGGCGGACTGGATTATCGACTTAGGCCCAGAAGGTGGCGGTGGCGGCGGTATGATTTTAGCCACAGGCACGCCGGAAGAAGTCGCCGAGCATCCAACCTCCCACACGGCACGCTTCTTAAAGCCACTGCTAAAACGGGATATTGAAATGGCAAAGGCCAATAAAGCCAAGGCATAAGTTTCGAGCCCTTGGTCTCAGTACAGTAGAAGCGCAGTCGCATAGGCACTGCGCTTCTTTTTTAGTTCATCATATTAAGTGCAAAGTGCTAGCACTAATTCTAGTACTCGTTTTAAGAGCCAATGCTGACGATTCTGTATTCCAATAAGCCTAAGCTTCTATATAAGCTGCGATATAAGACAAGCTGGCGAATAAGGCCTAAGCTTTCAACATCTAGCCACTTTCTGTAATGGCACAATCAAAATCAGCCACTGACATAAGAACAGTCGACTCACGCAGCATGTCGCCTTGGCTTATATTCGCCCCTCGTTGAATACGGCGCTGGTTAAACTCGACTTAGGTTGAATTCGGATCAGCTTTAAGCAAAGATGACAGTTATCTTCAGGCGAAGGCATCAGCAATAAGGACAAGGAATATCCATGCGTGATAGTACTCAGCTCCCTGTTACCCGCCGTATGTTACCGAGCCTATATCAGTCAATCTGCCTAATCCTAAGCAGCCAAAACCTCAGCGGCATAAATCTAAGCGTTATAAACCTAAGCAGTATAAACCTAGGCCCATCGACCTTATTCCACCATACACGGCTTAGTCAGCGGCTCGCAAACTTCAAAATCCAGCGTCCTATAAAACATCAATCCCAACGATTTGGCATATGCGCACTGGCCTGCTTTGTGGCAGCGACTCTCAGCGGCTGCGCTAACTCACTAGAAACCTGTGCGCGCACTGAGCTTAAACTCACTTGGGCCGAGCGAGCAGAGTTACAAGCGACAGTGACAAGATTAAGCTCGGATGAATTTGAAGGCCGCAAAACCCAAACCCAAGGTGCGGCAAAAAGTCGTGACTATATAAAGCAGCAATTTGAAGATCTCAATTTACAGCCTTGGGGAGCGGACTTTATCGTGCCCTTTGAATACCAAACCTTCTTCACCCAAGAAACCGGCGCCAATGTGGTCGCCACCGCGATGGCGCCAGAGCCGACGAATCGATGGCGTATTATCGTCGCTCACTATGATCACTTAGGCATGAGCGGCAGCAAGATTTACCACGGCGCCGATGATAACGCCTCCGGCGTCGCCGCTATGCTCGCCATTGCCAAACATTGGCAGCAGCAATTTGCCCTGCAACCCAATACCTTGCCTAAGGTGAATCTAATGTTTGTGGCAACCGATGCCGAAGAACCGGGACTCTATGGCAGCATCGCCTTGGTTGAACAACTCAAAACCCGCCTACCAGAGGCGACATTTGAATTAATGATTAACCTCGACATGGTGAGTCATCCCGGTAGGCCCTATGGGATTTACCTTGAAGGCAGCCGAAACTTCACTCAGTTCAATCAATTTAAACCTCTACTTAATCAACAGAACCGCCTTTGCATTAAGCTCACGCATCCAAAACCCGTTGGCCGTAGCATACAAAGTACCGACTGGCTGCGGGCATCGGATCATTATCCCTTCCACAAAGCCAATATCCCTTGGCTGTATTTTGGCGTGCCGACCCATCCCCAATATCACACCCCTGAGGATACCGTCGCGACAATCGACATCACTTTTCTCGCAGCCGTGACTGAGTCAGCATTTGAGTTACTTCAATTAAATGCCGAATATTTAAAGAATTAATGGGAAGTGGCGCGTTTCTTGCTCAGTTTTAGCGAAAAAAATGCAGAAAACAGGTTAAATAGCGTGACTCTGATTGGTAAAGTGCCGTCCATGCTGCTATAATCCGTCGTTCGCGGGAAATCGACACGGGGTTGATTTTCTGTCTGTGAAACTTTAGCGCCATTTCGCGCGCGCATCCACAAGGCTACAACCCAATGTCATCCGATGAAAGAACTTTCCGTGAACTCGGCCTATCCGAGAATTTGTTGCGTGCTCTTGACGAGCTAGGTTATGAAAAACCGACGCCAATCCAATCAGCCAGTATTGATCCACTTATGGCTGGCAAAGATATTTTAGGTCAAGCGCAAACAGGTACAGGTAAAACTGGCGCCTTCGCTTTACCACTATTAAACAAAGTTACCAGCCAAACTACACCGCAAATTTTAGTCTTAGCACCAACACGTGAATTAGCCGTGCAGGTTGCTGAAGCGTTCAGTAGCTATGCCAAATTTATGAAGAATTTCCACGTTCTTCCTATTTATGGCGGACAAAGCATGCAACAACAGTTGAATGCCCTGAAACGCGGCCCACAAGTTATCGTTGGTACGCCAGGTCGTGTTATGGACCATATGCGTCGCGGCACCTTGAAACTCGACTCATTACAAGCTTTAGTGCTAGATGAAGCCGATGAAATGTTAAAAATGGGCTTCATCGATGATATCGAATGGATCCTTGAGCACACGCCAAGCGAGCGCCAACTGGCGTTATTCTCTGCCACTATGCCAGAGCAAATTAAGCGTGTAGCTAACCAGCACTTACGTAATCCTGTACATGTTCGTATCGAATCAAGCCAAACGACGGTTGAGTCAATCGAACAGCGTTTCGTACAAGTATCACAACACAACAAACTTGAAGCTTTAGTACGTGTATTAGAAGTTGAAAACACTGAAGGTGTGATCATATTCGTACGTACTCGTAACTCATGTGTTGAGTTAGCTGAAAAGTTAGAAGCCCGCGGTTACGCTTCATCACCACTACACGGTGACATGAACCAGCAAGCCCGTGAGCGTGCAGTTGACCAACTGAAACGTGGCAAGTTAGACATACTGATCGCGACTGACGTTGCTGCCCGTGGTCTTGACGTTGAGCGTATCGGTCACGTTGTAAACTACGATATTCCGTATGATGCCGAAGCTTATGTACACCGTATTGGCCGTACAGGCCGTGCTGGCCGTACTGGTATGGCGATTCTGTTTGTAACTAGCCGTGAAATGCGCATGCTGCGCACTATCGAGCGTTCAACTAACAGCCGCATTTCACCAATGAAAATCCCAAGCCCAGAGACTGTTGCAGAACGTCGTCTGTCTCGCTTAGGTGAGCAATTGGCTGAAACCATCAACGGCGATTTAGATTTCATGAAAGAAGCTGTTGCTCAATTATGCCAACAGTTAGAAGTCGATACTGATCTGCTAGCCGCTGCATTATTACAGCAAGTTCAACAAGAACGTCCTTTGCAATTGCCAGCAATTCAAGAACGTGCTCGTGATGAACGCAGTGAACGTGCTGAACGTAGCGACCGCGGAAGTGATCGTGGCGACCGTGGTGGTGAGCGTGGTGAACGCAGAAGTCGCGAACCGCGTCCAATGCCAGCAAGCTTAGGCTCAGCTGAAGCGTTGAAAGACAACCCAGATTTGAAAATGTGCCGTTACGTGATCGACGTAGGTCGTGAGAATGGTGTAGGTGTGGGTAACATCGTTGGCGCTATCGCGAATGAAGCTAACATCGACAGCCGTTACATTGGCGCAATCCAACTTTACGATGCAGTGACCACTGTTGACCTGCCAGACGGCATGCCAAAAGACGTGTTACAGCACCTACGTAAAGTACGTGTTTGTGGCAAGCCATTGAACATCCGCGAAGCTGGCGATCAAGTATTTGTTGATTCAGGCCGTAGTGCTCGTTCAGACCGCCCTGCTGGTGACCGTAAACCACGTGGCGATCGTCCAACGGGTGACCGCCCAGCTGGTGACCGTAAGCCACGCGCTGCGTCTACTGGTGACAAGCCATTTGCTGACCGCAAACCACGTGCAGACAAACCTGCCGGTGAGCGTAAGCCACGTAAACCACGTGAAGACTAATCTAGCTTAAGCTAGAGACTAAAAAAGGAGCCTAGGCTCCTTTTTTGTTGGCTTGACATCGCACTAGCTCAAAGCAAACTGGCCAGTTGATATTTCAAGCTGATATAGTCAGTACAAGAATGTCTAGCTTAAGGATATAAAATGGATTTTTTAGCACTGATAACTTACCCATTTATCTCGGCACTTCCCGAACTCGCTAAGTCATGCCACAGAGATAAAACGTTATTAATCATGGTACTTGTCGGTTGCACTCTGTTTGCGGGCTTTATTGGAATGTTAGTCGCAATGGCAAATTAACTTGCAGTTAAGCCAACATGTCTATTAGTGTCGACTTAGTCTTTAGCAACGCATCTAGTGTATTTCGATGAAAAAAGCCCTTACCGCTGGACTATTATCCGCCTTCGTCGCCCCTGGCAGCGGCCATTTTTATCTGCAACATAAACGCAGCGCCTTAGTGTTCTTTGTGCTGGCAATACTGAGTCTCGGCCTGTTGCTGCAACAAGTCATGCAAGTGGCGCAGCTTATCTCGCTGGATATTCAAACTGGCGTTTTGCCGCTGGATATGGGCGTGATTGCGGCCGAAGTGACCAAGCAAACCACGGCAACCATTCGGGATGGTGCGGATAAGCTGATGTACGGATTTATCCTCTGCTGGCTGATTGCCTTATTGGATAGTGTACGCTTGGGACTGAAGCAAGATAAGCAAGATGCAGCCCCAAACAATGCCTAGTCACCCACTGTCCACGCTTCGATAAAGCTATGGTAGCAAGCCACTAGCATGTCGGCGTCGTGGGCATAATCGGGAATAATTTCAGGGCAATATAATGCGCAGCGGCTACCCGCATTACGCGCGGTTTGCAGATCAAACAGATAATCGCCTACATACAGGATATCTGCGGGGGCGAGTTGCCACTGCTGGCAAATAAGATGAATACCTTCGGGATGCGGCTTAGGCTGCGCGTCGTAACGCGTTAATACTAGTTCAATATCTATGCCGAGCTTATCGATAGTGATTTGCGCCGCTTCCGGCATATTGCGGGTCAAAATAGCCAAGGGCAGCGACTTAGCCCGTAGGCATTCGATAAGCTCACGCGCGCCATCAATCCAACTGGCATTGAGTGAGCTTTGTCTCTCGTACTCATGGACGATTTCCAGCGCCTGAGCCTGTGCTTCACCCGCACTCAGGCTATCCACATGGGCCAAGATATCCGTACCAGAATGAATCCCCAACTCACGCCGCAGACCAGCAAAATCGGGATTGGAATGCGCTAAAGTGCCGTCAAGATCGAAGATGACCCCACGGATATCCTTAAGTTTTAAATCGCTGAGTCTAGTGATCACTGGCCTTTCCCATGGATAAAATGTATGCGTTAGACAGCCTGCAAACGCTTCGCCTGACGATTACGATACAGAGGCAGTAATTGTACCACCATCACAGACACAATAATGACGCCAATCCCCAGCAGAGATAATCCATCTAATTCATCGGCATGGAAGACTTCTGGCCACCAGCCAATGCTTACTACCAAAGCAGTGGCACTAAAGCTAAATACTGGCGTTAGGGCCAACATGGCGCTCACCTGTGCCGTCGGCCAGTACTTCATCGACTGCCCAAAACAGCCATAGGCGATCAAGGTATTGGCAGCGCAAAACAGCGCAATCTGCCACTCGAAGCTGTCCATACTGGCAAACTGACTAAAGTCGCTAAAGGGAGCCATTACGAAAATACCTAAGCCATAGATCACTAAAAGCACGTTCGCGGGCGATAAACGATTGAGTAATGATTTTTGCAACAAGGCATAGCTAGTCCACGACAACGCCGAGAACTGGATAATCATTACCCCAATCCAAACCTGATGATTATTGGCACCAGATAAATCCAAATACGGATGGAAAAACATCAACATGCCTAAGGCTAGTGTCGCAAAACAACTGAGCTGCACCGCATTCAGCCGTTCCTTAAAAAACAGCACGCCACCGAAGGCGAGGAAAAAGGGCGAAGTCTGGAAATTCAGCTGGGCAGCACCCGGCGCGAGATAATCGAGAGAGTAAACAAAAGACACATAATTGAGCATCAAAAACACGCCCGCAAGCACTAGCCGTAACCAGACTTTGGCATCGAGCGCCGCAAATTGCTTAAGGCTACCCGCGCTCCATTGGATCAATATGCTGACCACAAGCGCGACCAAAAAACGAAACCACGTCAGGGTGACTGGATCGATAAAAGCCCCTGAAAGCTTCAAGGCTATGGGTAACATGCCCCAAAATACAATCGCAACTGAGATGAAGAGCAGCCCGAGTTGAGCATGATTATTTGCCTGAGGGGCGTTATGGCTAAGGTTCACGGAGATGTCCAGTAGAGACCGCAAAATGGAGCGTCATTCTGGCACTGAGTCAGCACAATATCTAGCAGCACATAATGGAAACATTCGCGTTAGCATGGATACTTTAGCTGACACTTATGTGGGGCAAGTATCAGCATCTTACTATGATTGGAATATTGGCCGCACTCTTGATTCACTTGCAGCAGATTTACTACGAAAGCCAACATTGGCATTTCCAGCGATGGCAATAACCGAGTATATTTGGCCGATTAAATGGCTTCTCTGCCACACTGTTTCTACGTCACGTCTTTCTAGGCTCACTCTTTAAATAGGAAAGTTAATGTCATCTACCGCCACGCTCGAACCAGTTCAAATGCAGATTCATGCCGCAGCAAAGGAACTCGCCGAGCGCCGCGCCGCAGGCACCAGCGGCGATTTACTGATCCCAGAGCTGAGGCCAACGAGCTTCGAACAGGCCTTCGCCATTCAGCAAACCGTGGCTGCCATCTATAAGGCTAACAGTAATCCTATCGCGGCGTGGAAATGCCTAGTACCCTCGGCGGAAAAAACCGTCGTAGCGCCTATTTATCAAAATGATGTGTATCAGCAATCGACCACTTGCCCGCTCTATCCATCGACTAAAGGACTGGCCCGCGTCGAACCTGAACTCGCCTTCGAGATTGCTCGCGATTTACCGCCAAGAACCACGCCTTACACAGAGGCTGAAATCGACGCGGCCTTAGGCCACACTCGCTTAGCCTTGGAATTGATCAAAAGCCGCTACCATACGCCCAGTGAAGCGACGCATTTCGATGCCCTCGCCGATGGCTTAGTCAATCAAGGATTATGGTTAGGGCCAGTGCTAAACCCACTAGCAGATTTAGAGACCAGCTATTTCGAACTCAGCGTTAACATTCACAATGGCGAAACACTGCAAAAATCCGCCATTCATCCTAATGGTTTCCCTAAAGCGGGACTCTACTGGTTAGTTAACTTTCTATCCGCCCAAGGCATTGGCTTAACTCAAGGGCAATATGTGATCACAGGCTCCTACGCGGGCGTCCTCGATCTGCCATTGGCGCAGGTTTGTGACTTTGAATACGGCGCGCTCGGGCAATTTGCCGTGATTTTCACTGCGAAGTGATGGTGGCGAGTAAAAGCACTTGCGGCTAATAGAAGTTATAACGGCTAATAAAGCGACAAAGCACTGATAAATAAGCGAACTCAATTTCAACTGGGCTCGCTTATTTTTAATCTCAACTCTCAACTCTCAATTCTCAGTTATCAGTTATCAGTTATCAGCACTCCCCCAGCATTATTAACAAAAGCCAAACCGACTTGTCCCATAATGCACATCTATGTATCATCTAAATTCATCAATAATAAGGATATATAGAATGTCGCACGGAAAAATGTTGCCCATCGCCTGTCTTCTTGCCCTCACTTTAGGCACATCTCTTAGCGTGCACGCCTCAGAAAATAGTTTTACCAAAGCCTATAGTGTCTATCAAGCCGCCGTAGAAAAAGGCGATGCAGCTAAGATTGAAGCGAGCGCAAAAATCGCTTACCAACTCGGCGAAGCTCAATATGCCAAAGACAGTGTCGACTTAGCTAACCTCGCCTTGAATTGGGCCAGCGCGATAGAGAAGCAAGTTGCACCCTACCCATTTACAGAAAAG
Source organism: Shewanella sp. N2AIL (assembly GCF_022690845.1). Lineage (NCBI taxonomy): Bacteria > Pseudomonadati > Pseudomonadota > Gammaproteobacteria > Alteromonadales > Shewanellaceae > Shewanella > Shewanella sp. N2AIL. Next base: position 24,598 of record NZ_JALBYT010000028.1, read on the forward strand.
AATCTACCCAAAACGGCTAAGGCGAATGAGTTGTATCAGCTCGCTCTGGCTAACTATAAAGTTCATTATGGCAAACAAGCGCTTGAGCTTATCGATCCCTTACTGGGCGCTGCGCAAACCGCCGTCGAAGCCAAAGATGCGAAAGAGGATTTTCTTACTGCTATCGCAATTGCTGAAAAATCCGATAAAAAGAAGCTGATCGCCGATGTAAAAATAGCAGCCTTTAACCGCTTATCTAATACAGAGCTATACACGAAAAGCGTAAGACGCTATGCCTTCGATGCCTATGATATTTATAAAGAGATTTTGCCAGAGAACGCCATAGACAGAGTCAAAGCAACCTTTACTGTTGGCGCTGTTGAATTTGTGGAAAAACATGATAGTAAAGCCGAACCTTTACTGCTGGAAGTGGTTAAACAATTCGACGCACTCAATTTTAGTCATCCCTATGCCTTGAGTGCCCATGCGTATTTAGTCGAACTGTATGAGCGCCAAGGAAAGCGTGACGAATCCACCGCTCACTGTATTGCTATCGGCAAAATGCGTCCTTGGGCCGACGCACAGGAACAACAACCTATTTTCCGTACCGTTCCAGACTATCCAATGTCCTATGCGCAGCGAGGTAAAAGTGGCTGGGTTCAGCTTAAATTTACTGTCGATGAGCATGGCTTCGTCAAAAATCCTGAAATTTTAGCTTCTAAGGGTGGTGCTCTCTTCGAGAAAGAAACACTAAAAATGATAGATAAATGGCGTTACGCACCTAAGTTTGAAAATGGTAAAGCCGTTGAGGCACAAACCACTGTGCAACTGGATTACACAATCAGTCGATAACTCATTACTTCAGCCCGCTATTTCACCTCATAACCTAGCCCGTCGCTCACACTCGATGGGCTTTTTTCATCCTGTGTTGCAATCAGCCCCTGACTTAAACTCTGCTTGAGTTGGCTAAGACAGGTTTGGCAAATACACGCATCGGCAGACAGTAAAATGGGGCTGATTGCCCCTTGCAGCGAACCTGATGCTTGCGCTTGCAACACCGCCAAAGGTGGGAACATCTGCTGCGCACACCAACAATCCTCAATACCCTTACCAACAATCACCGCACATTGATTCGCGCCTTTGCACAGGGGGCAAATTTGCGATTCCGTAACACTTAAATCTTTTAACGACTTGGACATCAATATCCTCTTAAATAACATAGGTTATTTATTCTTAGAGATGGTGATCATAACGGTTTTTAGCCACTCAAGTTGAGTTGCTTTGCCACAAAGAAAGATAACTGTATCATCAGTTGCGTTGGTATCAATTGTCATTGTTTACCCTAGGCTCAACACATTATGGTGATATTCTCTATGCCTCTATAGGTCAGATACTGTAAAGCGTCCTTTTCTGATTTGCCAAAAATTAAGCACTTGCACTCCAGTGACACGCCAACTTTGATTTAGAAATGAGTCATCCCAGAAGGCTTAACGGCGGCATATATGCCGCCAACAGTCACTTCCGTGCAAGTTCTTAATCTTATTAATTCCCGAGTTTACCTGTCGCTAAATTTAACTATGGATGTTTCAATAAAGTTCCTTACAATTAAGTTTATGATAAAGAATTTTGAATAACTTCAAAAATCACTATATATTCAGAATTATATGGGAGTCTTGCGAAACAATTATTTGTAAAAATATGAGTGTTAATTTGGTCTGAACTACAATAACCAACTTCAAGGGGAAAGTAAGTATTATTGCTTAATGGAGGTTTGAAAAATTCAATATGCCCGTCAGCACCATAATTGCCACCGTAAAATCCTGAATCTTTGATAATTCCCGAGTACAATTCAGTCAGACTACTAATGATTTGGTTATTTCCTTTTATGTCGGCATCTTTTTTGGCCAAAGCAGGACATTGGATAAACTTATAAATCATTGTGTTAGATAACACTCGCTGCCATGCAAGTGCAGCTTCTATCCAATCAATTAAGTTAATCTCCATCCCCTTGGGTTTCTGGCAGTATACATCTATAAAGGGCATGGAAACTGTATCTCCATCGTCTATGCTCCACGGCTTAGACCTAAATATTTTTAATGCATTAAATGCATAGTCTCTAAATTCTTGGTCTTCTAATTTTTCAAGAAGGCCATCAATATAAACTTGCCTAAACATTGAATATCCTTATTTTATTTGGTTTAACACACTTGGGACCTACGAACTAATTGATTAACGATTTTGAACTTATTGTTATTGGATATCTGAAATCTGGTTATTTTTGGTTCAGTTCTTTAATCTGATCATAGCAAGAGCTATAAATCAAAGATACGCCAGTAGTTTAATGAGCTACCCATGGCTAAATTCTCTGTGTACTTTAGCTCAACAAATGACACTAAGGCTCGAAAGGCGAGTCATGGCAATTAGCGAGGCGACCGTCCGCCCCATGGACGGGGCGGTCGAGCATCCAAGGATGGACTGGCTGCGAGTCGACGAGCGAATGCCATGACTCACCTATACATTGATACCTGCAAACACGAAGATCCCAACTACTTAAATCAAAGATGACTCAGTACAATTGACCAACATATGTTTGACCAATAAAAAAGCCAGCAAAGCTAAATGCTTGCTGGCTTTTCTGTCCAACTTATTCACTCGCTTTATTTCATCAAGCGAGCACTGAATCAAAGCCGCTCAACTATGACTTCTTAGGAAAAATGGGATAGGACTCAGTGCCTAACACTTTGCCATCGACCTCGACACCATAGTAATCGCTGTCATTGTGGTATTTCTCCTGCGCCTGCTTCACATCACCTTTGCTACGCGGGTCCTGTGGACGCTCGTGGGAGTTGATATAAGCTGCAACGTCCCAAGCCTGTTGGTTAGTCAACTGCATACTCTTACCAAAAGGCATGTTTTCATGGATGAAGAATGCGGCAGTATTGACCCTGTGCATTCCCGCCCCCCAGTTGTAACTCTTAGGCCCCCACAGCGGTGGCAGCGCATAAACGCCAGCAATCGCTTGACCTTGACCATCAACACTGTGGCAAGTTTGGCAATGGGCGACATAGACCTCTTTACCCCGTTCAGGTGAATAGGCTTGTTCGGGTTTTGGGATCTCAGGATAACCACGACCCGGCAAATTGGCACGCTGCTCAACTGTCATCGCCTTGGCTAATATCTCAGGTAGCGGGAAGTCTTCCCGTTTGGCACCTTTGACTAACTCGGCATCGCTAAGCTCAGGGACTGGGCCGCTAATATTAGCTTCGTCCATCAAGCCACCCATGCCCAACCAATAGGCATAAGCAGAAAGCGCCACTAGCTCAGGGCTCGCCGATGCAGGGGCTTTACCATTCATCGAATAGTTAAAGCAGCCCTGAATGCGCTCTTCAAAGCTACTGACCTTATTGTCTTTTTTGCGATAGGCCGGATAAGCAAAATACGCGCCCCAAAGGGGTGAAGCGTTGGCTTTACGGCCCGCATCCATATGGCAGTTGGTGCAATTAAGCTCGTTACCCACATACTTATCACGCAGTTTTTGGGTATTCACAAATAGCTGATAACCCAAACGCACTTTATCACCAAAGGCACCTTCAGGAATGGCACTCAAAGGTCTAGGGACGAGATAGGTTTGATCCGGTATCTTAGGGAAAGAAGGCAGCGGGGCTTGTTTATCCGGGCGCTCTTGCAGCGGATCCGATTCGGCTTGCGCCTGCACGGTTAACGACCCCATAGCGGCCAGTAATAACATTGCGGAATATTTCATGGCCAGCTCCTTATTTCAAATTAGCAAAGTAGTTCGCTAAGGCATCAACCTCAGCGGCGGTAAGCTTGTTAGCCACGTTCGCCATCATGCCATCGACATCACCTTTGCGCATTCCCGACTGCCATGCCAGTAATTGAGTTTTAATATAACTCGCTTGCTGACCGGCTAAACGGGGAAATAAGCCGCCACCTAACCCCGAAGGACCATGGCAGGTCACGCACGCTGGTAAACCACGTGACCAATCACCTTGGTAGGCTAAACGGGCGGTATCGTCATTGAAAACCACCTGTTCACCGCGGATAACGGGCTTGACCTCATTGGCAGGCTTTGCAGAAAAGTAGTTTGCCACTTGCTCAATCCCATCACCTTGCAGGGTCATTGCCATCGGCATCATGGTCGCATTTTGGCGCACACCCGCTTGGAAATGCTGTAACTGGGTCGAGATATATTGTTTAGATAATCCCGCTAATCGAGGGCCGAGCGGTTCAACGCCCTGACCTTCTACCCCATGACAAGACACACATAACTGTGCCGGTTGGGGGATAATTTCCATCAATTGTTTGCCAGAAGGCGCAACGGAGGCGGCCGCATAGCCGCTGCATAGCGTTAAGCCTATGACGAATGTTTTAATCTTCATGTTCTATCCTTGAAGAGAGTTAAGCTCTAAAGCATAGGTGGTTATTGTTATTTATGTTGCTGCTCACACACTGAGCCCATTTTTGAGTCAGCCGCCCATTTTTTAAAACAGTCAATTAATGAGCCTTAGCGTTCATTAAAGCTCACTTATTGTTCAATCCAAATGGGATAAATTTACCTTACTCTTTGAAAGGGTATGCTGCAAGTCTTCAAGCCCGAGTAGCCAGAATCAATAACCAAATCGCGTCGATTCAAAACGATTCAATAACTTATGTATCAAATAACACAGGAGTAGCGTGCCGACGATGGCGGTGAGAATGCTGCTCACTCGATATAAGGCGCTGAAGATTAAATCGTTGCCTGGGGTCAGATACTGGCCAAACAGAATACCTAAGGTCGTCATGGCGCCAAAACCCACGCCTGAGCCACTTGCCTCTCGCACATGGGCTTGGCTAAAGATCATCAGTCCAATCCACAGCAAGGGGACGATTAATATCAATAGTCCTGACCAGTCATAGAGTACCAACTGCACAACGACCCCAAACGACACGCCCAGCAAAGTGCCTATGGCGCGCTTACGGGCATAGTCGAGTGCGCCATTCCAATGCATAGGAAACAGGAGCAACAAGGTGGTCGCCTGAGCTGACATCGAATCCCGCAGATCAAATATTTGGAATACCAGAAACGATGCGGTCGCTATGGTCGCGCCGAGTAATGCTTCGTGGCGCATTCGATGTGGCGCCTTAGGTCCAGGCTTGTAAGCCGCCCTTGGTTCCACATCGGGCCAGAGTGCCGTCATAGCATAGGCAATAACGACCGACAGTGCCGTCGCCCAAAAGTTACTGAAAACTAAGTCATTCAGATTGGTATTGGGATAGCTTGCAAAGTGCAGCATGATGCTAAGGCTGAGCACTCCATTGGCGCCAAAGAGGAATAAACTGCCACGGGACATGGCTGCAAAGCGATATAAAAATAGTAGAAACACGATGGGCGTCATCAGGCCGGGATGACTGCCAAACAGACCACCGAGCAGTCCAACCTCTAACCCAGCCATGGCAGATGAGGCCAATAACTGGCGCATAGCATGGCCATTCATCACGGGCACGAGTCCGAGTAGCAGCATAGGCGTCACAGTGAAGAAGACTCCATTGCTCCAACCAAACATTTTACACAGGGTAAAACCTATGGTCGCGCCAGTCGCAATCCGTAAACACTGGCGTAAATCGTTGGCCGTCAATGGGCTATGGCGTAGTAACATGCTCGTCGCCTTGTTCTATCGATAAGTAAAATTGGGGATGTTTAGCTAGCTAATACTGCATTCACACTTATGTTGCTTTGAAGCGTTCACTCAAGCGACTCACGGCAAACACACCGACCGCGAGTCACTCGCCCGTCAACAGCAATAAGTGCGAGTAGATAGGCGAGTAAATACGCTAGCAAATAGGCTAATAAATAAGCTAGTAAATAGGCTGATAAATAAGCTAGTAAATAGGCTGATAAATAAGCTAGTAAATAGGCTAATAAATAGGCTAATAAATAGGCTAATAAATAGGCTAATAAATAGGCTAATAAATAGGCTAATAAATATAGTGCAGCAGGCTAATGACTTTAATCTGCACCTTTGCCAGCAGACTAAACAGACTATTCTCGGGCAGCAGTTGCACGGTCGCGCGCGCTCCGGCTGGCAAGCTGTTCATCGCCATCCCATCTAACTCCAAATGCAGCCTCAATCTTTGGGCATCACGCACCCAACGGTCAGACTCCTGCGGCGCCGCTAAACGGCCATTGGCATCGAATTGCCCCGCACTCACGCCCGCATCGACACTGCTCACCGTCGCCCGATATAAACGGCCGGGTTCGCCATCAAACGCAATCAAAGCGGTCGATGAAGCATTGACGCCACGCAGACTCTTTTCACGAAAATCAGCAATAATATCAATCTTATCCGATACCACGGCTAACAGAGGTTGCCCCACGGTCGCAAAACTCCCGACTTCTAACTGCAGGTTAGTCACTATCCCGTCCTGATCGGCATGGATTTGGGTGTAAGACAAATTGAGTTCAGCTTGGGCAAGATGATTTTGTGCCTGACGCACCTTAAGATTCTCTTCGCCATAACTGCCACGGCTCACCTTAAGTTTTTCTAAACGCGCATTGGCGGCGAGCAAATTGGCTTCCGCGGCGGCGGCATCACTATCGGCCTGATCCCTTTGCTGCTGCGATACACCATGGGTGGCATACAGGGCATCGAGGCGCTTAGCTTCGCTGCGTTTCTGTTGTGAGGTGGTTTTGTTGGCATTGACGTCGGCCTTCGCGGCAAGCAGCGAGGCATCTAACTCGGCATTGTCTTGGCGGGCTTGCTCTAAGGCCAATTTAGCTTGCGATACCGCTAACTCATAGGGCGCAGGATCGACTTGAAACAGCAAATCGCCCTTGGCAACCGCTTGGTTGTTCGTCACGGCTATGGTCTGAATTTTGCCGCTGATCTGCGGCGTAACCTTAGTCACAACACGCGTCGCCATAGCTTGCGGCGTCAATGGCATCATAGTATCGGCAAGCATAAAATAGCCGAAAACCATCACAAAGCCGAACATGGCAAATTTTACTAAACGGGCAAACTGTTGATCCGGTGTCATCTTCTTTCTCACAAAATGGTTGCTGTTGCCTTGGCCAATTTGGCGCTGGCGTTGTCACTAATCAGGCTAATAATGCGTTCAAATTCGCTGAGCTCGCTGGCACTGATCCCAGCTAATAACTCACGGCGGACCTGAATTATCCGCGCTTCCATTTGCTTTAATACATCCAATCCCGCAGGCGTTAGCGTCACAATCCTTGCGCGCTTATCTTTGTCGCAGCAATGACGCTCGACTAAACCTTGCTCTTCTAATTGCCCTAAGGTGCGCATTAACGAAGCCAATTCAATTTCTAAGGCATCGGCCAACACTTTCTGGCTCACGCTGTCGCCTAAACGCAGTAATTTCCACAATGCCGTCCAGCGGGGATGGGTTAATCCCAAAGGCGCCAGCTCGACATCGGCCACGGTACGCCACAATCGATGCAGACGGCCTAAATGCTCCGCCAGTGATAACTCTTTCAATCGCTCTAATTCTTTTTGCATCTTGCTCACCCACTTAGTTAGCGTGCTAAGCATTATACTTAGTTAGCAGGCTAAGTAAACTGAGATAAATAACACCATTAACCATTTTCAAGGGACTTTTTGGGCTAAATCAATGAAAAATAATCCGATTAATTTTTTAGAAAATAATCAAAAATACGATTAGCTAGAAAAGAAGATAAGGTAAAACCGATACAATAGAAGAGAATGCACAAAATGGAACGTGCACTTTGTAGGATTTTAAAAACAAAAAAGCGCTAATTCTCATCAGCGCTTTAATTTTTAGACCATTTTAAACAATAGCTTACTTAGGACGCACACCTAGCGTATGGCAAATGGCGTAGGTCAGTTCGGCGCGGTTTAGGGTGTAGAAGTGGAAATCCTTCACGCCTTCGCGGGACAGTACTTTCACCATGTCGATTGCCACGTTTGCACCCACCAATTGGCGTGTGCCAGCATCGTTTTCTAAACCATCGAATTGCTTGTGTAGCCAGCCCGGTAACGACACATTGGTCATGCCCGCGAAACGTTTTAACTGGGTAAAGTTAGTCACAGGTAAAATGCCTGGCACGATTTCAACGTCGATACCTGCGGCGACGCAGCGGTCACGAAAGCGCAGGTAAGATTCCACATCGAAGAAAAACTGGGTAATGGCACGGCTAGCGCCCGCATCAATCTTACGCTTAAGGTTGATCAAATCCGCCTGTGCATTGCTCGCATCGGGATGCACTTCTGGATAGGCCGCAACGGAAATATCAAAGTCGGCCACAGAGCGCAGTAAACGCACTAAATCCACCGCAAAACGAGTGGGCTTGGGGCTGCCCGCAGGTAAATCACCCCGCAGTGCCACTATGTCACGAATGCCCGACTTCCAGTAATGCTTAGCCAGTTCTAATAGCTCTTCATCGCTAGCATCCACTAAGGTTAAGTGCGGCGCGGCAACAAGGTCAGTTTCCTGTTGAATACGCTCAATCACGCCGTGGGTACGGTCGCGCACACCTGAGTTAGCGCCATAGGTCACAGACACAAACTTAGGATTAAGCGGCTCTAAACGACGAATAGAGTTCCACAGGATCTGTTCCATTTCGGGGGTCGATGGCGGAAAAAACTCAAAAGAAACATTAATATCGCCATTAAGCTCAGACAAGCTCTGGTTCAGCGATTGTGAATGTTGTGCGTGATGAAAAGCCATGTGTATTTCCTCAACCGCCCTTGGCGCTACTCTTTGCTAGTATGAATTAGTTCAAATGGACGTTTGGACGTCTATATGTCCATATACTAGAGAAACTGAGATGTAAGTCAAGCCAAAAAATACCCATAAACCGCATTTAATCTCGGTTAATTCGATAGATTTATTCTAGCCAATAAAAAAGGACTCGAATGAGTCCTTTAAGCTGCTGAATTTCAGTCTACTCTTGCAAGAGATCGCGACAGATCTGCGTCAGATCCGACTGCACCGCCGCCGCTGTCACTTCGCGTCCGGCGCCCGGTCCACGGATGATCAAAGGGTTACCTTGATAAAAGACGCTGCGGATCACAAACACGTTATCGCCGGGGGTCAAATTAGCGTAGGGATGATGGGCATCAATCCATTGCAAACCGACTTCGGCTTTAAGCTCTGGGCCGCTGTTATCTAAGGATGCCACGTATCTCAGCACCTTATTTTGCTCCGCCGCCGCACCGTATTGTTGCAGCAGATCGGCATCTAACTCGGCAATGCGGGCAAGAAACTGATCTAAGGGAATATCGGCCAAATCGGCTGGCACTAATGAGCGTAATTCAATATCTTCAAGCTCGATTTCAAGGCCAATTTCACGGGCCAAAATAAGCAGCTTACGCTGCATATCACGACCGGACAGATCGTCGCGGGGATCGGGTTCAGTAATACCTAAGCCTCTGGCTTCAATCACTAATTCTGAAAATGGCTTACTGGTATCGTATTTCTCAAATAACCAACACAGAGTGCCAGAGAAAATCCCGCCCACGGCTTCAACACTATCACCGCTGTTACGCAGATCATTTAGCGCATGTTGGATGGGTAAGCCCGCGCCGCAACTGGCGTTATAGCGCCAAAATAAACGACGATTACCCAGTTGCTGCTTTAACTCACGGTAGAAAGGCAGTGGGCCCGAGCCTGCGAGTTTATTCGCGCTCACCACATGGATGCCGCGCTCGAATAGCTCTGGATATTGCAGCGTCAAACTGGCGCTGGCACTGATATCTAAGGCCACCAGCTCGTCACAGTTAACCCGTTCTAATTGCTCGAACAAGTGCTCGTACTGCCAAGGTGTTGCCTCGGTATTAAACTCAGTCTGCCACGCGGCAAGATTAATGCCTGTGGATTTAATCAAGGCTTTACTCGAACTGACTAAGCCGACTAACTCAACACTGGCTTCGAGTTCATGATCCAGTGATGGCGACACCGACTTAAACAAATCGACCCAAGCCTCACCTATGTTGCCCACACCGAGCAGCAAGACACCAATGCGTTTACGCGGCCCAGCGCAGCGGCGGTGTACCTTTTGCGTTAACAGATTCACCTGCGACTGGGGCACCAGCGTCACTAAGCTTAAGTCACCACTAAACAAAGGTTTAGCATCACGGCTTAATAAACGAGCAAAGCTGCGGCGATAATGTTCGGCATCGGCACTGACTAATGCCACTAAGCCGAGATCTGTGTTGATCTGCTGATCGCTGATCCCTAATGCTTCTGTCTCGGCATCGAGCAATCTTTGCACTTGTTTTTGATTTTCAGCGGTATAGGCAAGCTCAACCCTTTGATGGGCAGACGTCCAATGGGCCAATGGCGTTAAACCCGCGGCGATCAACGAATCTAATAAGCTCGTTAATTCACCCGTAAGCTTAAAGCCGAACAATACGACAGCATTGAGGTTCGTCACCACAGGCGCGCTCGCAGACGAACTGTGGGGCGCAATCAAGGTAAAGTCGGTGTGCGATGCATAACTTGAGCGCACCGCTAAACTCACTTCGGTATTGAACAAAGGCTGCAGAGTGCGCGAATGCAATACCGGCGAGCCTAAACGCGCTAAGCGGTCAGCTTCGGCAAGTGACATGCTTTTCAGTAATTTAGCATCGTTGATCTTATTCGGGTCAGCGTTGAACACCCCTTCTACATCGGTCCAAATGGTCACGCGCTCAATATCGGCAAGGCTGGCAATCAGGCTAGCGCTAAAATCGGAACCATTACGACCGAGTAATAAGGTATCGCCGCGCTCATTAGCGCAGATAAATCCGGTGATCACCAGTCGCTCATTAGGATGTGCAGCCAACAGCGCTTGTACTTTAGCGCGAGATTCCTGCACCCGAATTTGCGGTACGGCGGCTTCATCAGCCACTAAGATTGAACAGGCATCCACATGGCTTGCCGCCACACCAGATTCGCGCAGCAGCGCCGCCATCAAGCGCGCCGACCAACGCTCGCCAAAGCTCACCACATGGTTAACTTGGTATTCGTTGCGTTCGTCGAGGGACAATAAACTGATGAGCTGCGCCTGATCTGTCGCCAAACGCTCACGCAGATCGCGGGCTTGTTCGTTCGACAATAACTGCTCTACCAAACCCTGTTGATAGCTGGTCAGCACTTGTAATTCTTCTTGCCACAACTGACCCGCGTCGCGCAGCGCTAATAATTTATACAGGAAATTCGTGCTCTTACCCGCCGCAGAGACCACCACAAGGTCATCGCTATGACCGTGGGTTAACAGGATATGGGCGACTCGGCGATAACAATCGGCATCCGCTAAACTGGAGCCACCAAATTTATGTAAGTGACAACGTGCCATCTATTATTCCTCTACTGACAAGCCGCAACGGCGGCTAATCCTGCTTGAATATCTGCAACTAAATCGGCGGCATCTTCAATACCCACCGATAGACGCAATAGGGTGTCCTTAATGCCTGCCTCAAAACGCGCCTGCGGCTCCATGGCTCTGTGGGTCATAGTTGCGGGCACAGCCACTAAACTTTCTACGCCACCTAAACTTTCCGCCACACTAAATAACCTAAGTGCACCTAAAAAGGCCACCACTTCGGCCTCGCCGCCCTTGAGCTCAAAACTCAGCATAGCGCCAAAGCCTTTTTGTTGCTTGGCTGCAATCGCATGACCTGGGTGATCCGCAAGACCAGGGTAATAAACTTTGCTCACCACAGGGCTTTGCGTCAATACCTCAACAATGCGCTGGGCATTGGCTTGATGTTCACGAATTCGCACCGCTAAGGTACGTAGGCCGCGCAGGGTTAAGTAACTATCAAATGCCGATCCCGTTAAGCCTAACGTGTTCGACCACCAATGTAAGCTTTCGCCAATTTGTGCATCTTTGGCAACCACTGCGCCGCCAACCACATCGCTGTGACCATTGATGTATTTAGTGGTGGAGTGGATAACGATATCCGCGCCTAACAATAGGGGTTGTTGCAATATCGGCGATAAAAAAGTGTTATCGACCACGACTAGTGCGCCGACCTCATGGCTCGCCTTGGCAATGGCTTCGATATCCACCACACGCAATAGCGGGTTCGATGGGGTTTCGAGCCACACCATCTTAGGATTTTGTGCGATAGCGACGGCTAACGCTTGGCTGTCGGTTTGATCGACCACAATCAGCTTAAACTGGCCTTTCTTCGCCAAATTAGTAAATAAACGGTAAGAACCTCCGTAGCAATCGTGGGGCACCACCAACAGGTCATCAGGGCCGAGCAAAGTGGTCACTAGAGTGATGGCCGCCATGCCAGTGCATGTCACTATGCCAGTGGCGCCCTTTTCTAATTGCGCTAATGCTTCGCCTAAAATGCAGCGCGTTGGGTTGCCTGAACGACTGTAATCGAATTCGCGGGGATTTTTATGACCATCGAAGGCGTAATTAGTCGACAAATAAATCGGTGGCACAACTGCACCATATTGAGTATCGCTTTCGATACCCTGACGCACTGCCAGTGTGGCTAATTGACGCTCTGCCATGGGTGGACTCCTAAATTCGGTAGACTGATAGAGATGTCTGGACGTCTAAATGTACCTAAGCCCAACGCCATCGTCAATAGGCGTGAAGACGTTTAGACGTCTGAACATAAAGAAATCTGTTTGCAATCACAAAGAAATAGTAGCAATAATTTGACTGTTCTTTGTAAGGGTTTAAAATCTGCCCCGAATTTAGCGTTATAACAGGTGAGTCAATGACTGAATGGAATGGGGAATACATCAGCCCCTATGCTGAACATGGCAAGAAGAATGAACAAGTAAAAAAAATTACTGTGTCTATTCCGCTCAAAGTGCTTAAGGTCCTTACGGACGAACGAACTCGTCGTCAGGTCAATAATTTGCGTCACGCCACCAACAGCGAGCTGTTGTGTGAGGCATTTTTGCACGCCTACACTGGCCAGCCATTGCCTAACGATGAAGATCTGTCAAAAGATAGCCCAGACAGCATTCCCGCCGAAGCCAAGTTGCTGATGGACGAGATGGGGATCGAGTGGGAAGACATGGAATAGCGACTTGTCGCTGGCAAAGTTACATCACAGTGCTCATCAATAGGGATCGTTAACGATCCCTTTTTGTTTATATGGAATCCTATGTTTTCTATGATAGATCCACAGACTCTTGCCTTGGCCTCGCTGATTGTATTTCTTGGCGCCTTAACCCAGAGCCTGATTGGGTTTGGCCTAGCGGTTGTCGCCAGTCCTTTGCTATATATCGTCGATCCACAACTCGTACCGGGTCCCGTTATTGCCATGGGATTTACCATCTCGCTACTGACCTTATTCCGGGAGCGTGGTCATTTAGAATTCAATGGCTTGCAATATGCGCTTATAGGTCGCGTGCCCGGTGGTTTTATCGGTGCGAGTCTGTTGCTGTTTGCGCCTCAGCCCATACTCGGGTTATCCATCGCCGCCATTGTGGCAGTCGCGGTTATCCTCAGCCTGTATAAATTCAGCCTGCCAGTGAATAAGAAAACCCTCTTTGGGGCGGGCGTCGTCTCGGGTATTTTCGGTAATATTGCCGCTATTGGTGGTCCGCCGATGGCGATTCTATTGTCAGGCAAAGACGCTTCGCAGTTTCGCGCCGCCCTGTCGGCCTTCTTCATTTTTAGCTCCACCATAGCTATGGTCATTCTGGCGATCACTGGCTTATTAGAATTGAAGCACCTGTGGCTGTCGTTGATGTTGCTACCTTCAGTGCTTTTAGGGTATTTAGTCGCGGGGCGATTAGTGGGCAGTGTCGATAAAGATAAAACTAAAATGGCGACATTAGTCCTCTGCAGTATCAGCGCCTTAGTGCTAACGGTGAAGTCGGTTATCGAGTTATTACCCCAATAAGCGTCCTGCTTGTATTGGCAAATCATCTGAAGATTCAAACAATAAAAAGCACTGACATTGTCAGTGCTTTTCTTTATCTATCAATATCTAAAGCCAGCTTACACTCAGCTTAAATAGCTTTGCCCTGCGTACACAATAAAGTGTCTTAGAGCGAGTACGCCGGTTAAGCTCGCGCAGGCAACCATGATCATTGCGCCCTTAGTATGGCGAGTCGCGGCTGGTAGCAACATGAACAGCAATGGAATACCAAAACCTATACCGACGACGCCTATCCAGAACACGCTTGCCCATAGCCCAGAAATTAACGACGCTAAAGCCGCAGCCGCCGCGCCGCCCTTGAAGTACAAGGCACAGAACAACATGAACAGGAACAGGATTTCAATCGCCATCACAGGCAACTCTAAACCGTGCATCTTGACTAAGGTTTTATCGTGGCTGTCAGTCTTAAACAGCAAGAGTGCCAGTACCGCGTTTGCCGCAGCGCCCGCCGATAAACCCGACACTAAAAACAGCGCAGGCAGTACCGCAGTGTTGAGCATAGGGTAAGCATTCATCGCCGAAATTAAGAAGCCAGTGTAAGCCCCTACGCCAATGGCGAGGACAAACAACAATACTTCAATCAGCTTTCGAAATGGCATAAGTAACTTAGCGATAGGTGTTAGGAAACCCAAACCCCATTTTGGTAAGTCATCCCGCAGCACAATAATAGCGTACGCAAAGGCTAAGGGAGAATACGCCAGCAGCGCCAGCACCCCAATGGCCATCACAGACTGGAAGTTATAGTGAATTAAGATCAGCCAGAAGTGGAATGGTTTGGTTAAATCAAACACTAAGCAGGCTAAACCTAAGCTAATCGCCACAGGCCCAATAATGGCAGCCGCCTTAAGAATGCTGCTTTCGGCTCCCGCGCTGAGCTCCTTATTCGCCCAGCGTAAACCAATGCCAATCAATAAACTGCCCGCGGATAACCCCGCCATAAACAGGTAAACGGCGATGACCCAGTGCCATGTGACAGGATCATATTGCGCCATGTCGCCCCAAGTATTGTTCATAATCAAATCCCCCCTCTTTTGGTAGGAACGCGATATACCCTAGGTTTAGTACCTAAATGGGTTTTATCTTGGTATGTGATTTTAGTGTTGAGCATGATGGCTACTTCACTCTGCGGATCATTAGCATCGCCAAACACTAAGGCATCGGTTGGACACACAGTCACACACGCTGGCTCTTCGCCCCGCGCTAAACGACTGTCTTTACAGAAGTTACACTTATCCGCCGCCTTGGTTTCTGGGTTCATAAAGCGCACTTTATAAGGGCACGCTGCCACACAGTACATACAGCCGACACACTTCTCGGTATGGATAGAGATAATGCCGTCTTCACCCACATAGGCCGCGCCCGTTGGGCACACCTTAACGCAGGGCGCATCTTCACATTGCTGGCAAGATACCCTGTGGTATTTGAAGTGCAGATTGGGCATCTCACCAAAGGGGCCTTCCACACGCACTTGCAGACGAGTAACGCCTTCGGGTACGCCATTTTCACTGCGACACGCCACGTTACAGGCTTGGCAGCCGATGCACTTATTCTCGTCGTGCACCATTACATATCGTTTATTCATTTAAGCCTCCGATTAGCGCTTTGCCAGCGTGACGCCCGTGGTGTGCACTGTCATGCCACACACTGGAGCCGTCACGTGCGGCAGTAAGTTACCGCAGTGGATACCTTTGCCTGTTGCTCTGACCAACTCTTTGTTTTTAGAACCAAAGCCCATGTAAGCAAACACAGTATCTTGGCGAATGCCCGGCGTGACTAAGGCATGGCCTTCTTCTGTGCCAACACTGCTGGTGAGGCGGATTGGGTCGCCATTGCTGATCCCTAATTTGCCCGCAGTGACGGGGTGAACCCACACAGCGTTATCCGACATCAGGTTAGCGAGCATAGGCACATTGTGGGTGGCGCCATTGGTGTGCACCGCCACTTTGCCTTGGATAAAGTACAGCTCATCTGCTTTTTTAAGATTCACTTCGCGGAACTTGATCACCCCACGGCCCGGTGCCATGGCTTCGACTTTGGCGGAGGTGAGTTCAATCTTGCCACTCGGGGTTTTAAAGGTGAGTGCACTTGCGTAAGTGCCGTCTTCATCGGCAGGTCGCGCATTGGGGTATGCCTTAGTAAACTCGGCAACCATCTTAGGCTCGCACAACATAATTGGCTTACCGAAGCTCACAAAACCTTCGTCTTTAATACGGCGCAGCAGGTCAGTGTCGCGGTTCACCTGTAGCATTTGCAGGGTTTCCATGTTTTCCCATGGATAGAACTCGCCAAGGCCCATAGCCACACCCACATCCTTAAAGATCTGCCAAGAAGGCTTAGTATCACCTAAGGTTTCAACCACACGTTGGCGCACATAATAGGCGGGATTTTTACCTGACTTATCAGCAATTTCTTCATCACGTTCAAGATAAGTCGACTCAGGTAAAATCACGTCCGCATAGGCGGCGGTTTCACTGATATACACATCACACACGGCGACAAAGTCGAGCTTTTTCAAGGCTTCAACGACGCGCGCTCTGTCTGTCATGGTTTGCATTGGGTTAGTGCGTGACATCACCCAGCCGTGTAACTGGTAAGGCACAGCGCTTAAGGTGGCATCGAGAATGGTTTGGTAGACGCCGCCCGATGTCCACATCATGGCGTACTGTTCTTCCACTTGATCGATACGTTTCGCTGCTGGTTTTGGCATGTCTTTCACGCCAGGTTTTGCCAATACGGGCGCAACTGCTTCACCGGCAAGCTTGTTGTAATCACCGGGTTTCTGGCCGATATAAATCCCGCCCTTACGCTCAATATTACCAATCAAGACGTTGGCGGCGTACAGGGCGCGGCGCATCTCAAACTCTTCGGTGGTGAAGGTGGCTCTGTGACCAAAATCGACCACGGCATGGGGCGCTTTTGCCGCATATTCGTGGGCGATGCGGCGAATGTCTTTGGCAGGTACATCGGAAATGGTTTCGGCCCATTCAGGGGTATAGGCTTTCACTTCGGCGGCAAAGGCTTCGAAGCCTTCCACATAGCGCGCGACAAATGCCTTGTCGTAAAGATTATCTTCAATCAATACATGGCATAACGCCAAGGCGACGGCAACGTCGGTTCCGGGGCGAATGGCATACCATTCATCGGCTTTATCGGCCACGACGGAGAATCTTGGCTCGAAGACCACCAGCTTGGCACCTTTGTCCATTTGCGCCGCCATCATGCCGCGGGTTTCGGACATATTGATGCCTTCGTACAGGTTATGGCCGAAGTTAATGATGTATTTAGAGTTACTTAAATCTCGTTTGACCTTAGTGCCAAAGATGGCCTTAGCGGCAATTTCATAACCGCCGGGGCACGTCGACGCGTGGGTAAAAGTATTTGGACTACCAAAGGCGGTCGCAAGGTGAAACAAATGCTTTTCTTGTGAGCCCGATTTTGACGAGAATGCCACTGCCTCTGGGCCATGTTCTTTTTTGATTTTATTTAGGTTTTCGGCGATTAATTTATAAGCCTCATCCCAACTGATCTCAGCCCATTTGCCTTCGCCGCGCTCACCGACCCGCTTTAACGGTTTAACGATACGCTGTGGATCGTACAGTAAGCTATGGCCTGCGCCGCCACGAGCACACACTTTACCGCCAAAGGACTTAGCGGCCTTGTTACCACTAATGAAGACGTTTTTGCCCTCAATCACCCGCGCCGAAATCGGGCAACGGGTTGAACACATTTCGCAAATACTGGCAATTTCCTTGCCCATGCCCTTTAGCTGCTTATTCTCTAATGCCGCTAAGCTGCCCGGCAGCAGACTGGCTAACGCACACGTGGCACTGCTCGCTCCCGCTCCCTTTAAAAAGGTTCGCCTATTAAGCTCAATCATGGTTACCTCCATCACGCTCATCCCACCCGTCAGTCGCCATTTTTGGCGCCATCGAGCAGAGGTTTGCTCACTGATTTGATTACTTTTTTAGTTATAAAAGCGTAAAAACAGCGCCGCCATATCTTCAAAATACCAGCATCCGCTGAATACACTGCTCATCCACAAAGATTGTTATCCCGAAAGAGGTAGGCGGATATTGTGGTAAACCACATGGGGAAGCTCGGTGTGATCTATCGCAACTAAAACCTAAGACTGACGCTGAAATACGTGAATAAGATCAACAGGCTTATTGGGAACAGGCTTTACATCGACGGAGAAGACAGAAAAATGCCGCCAGTTTGGACACTGGCGGCTTAGAAGAAAACTGACATTTCAATCAATTGCGATAACCCTAGCAGGATAAGAGCATCGTGCTAGCAGACGCAAACTGATTACAATCGCATTAATCCATTAGCTCTATATCGAGGCAGTTGAGCAGGCGAATCGCTTCGTCGCGGCTAAACTTAGCCCCTTTGATTTTATTGTTAAAAATGTCGATATTGTAATTTGAGGCCTCGCTGAAATCCGCCTCCAATAATTGAGTTCGGCCAAACAGACTATGACTAAAATCCGTGTAGGTGAAATTGGCTTGGTTGAAACTGCCCTCGCGAAAATCCACATCGTGGGCCTTACACTCTTCGATGATGATTTCATCGAGGGACAAGCCTAAAAATGAGCAGTCATTTAAGATACATTGCTTAAAGGAAAAAGGCGCGGCAAAGGATAAACGCGACCATGCGGCGCGGGTCCAATCGATACCGACTAACTTACACTCTTCAAACTCGACCCCGCTGAACTGGCACTGGGGCACTTTCACTAAACTCAAGTTGCAGCGTACAAAGCGACAATCGATAAACTTACATTTACGAAAAACGCTCTCGCTAAAATGACAGTCTTGAAAGCAGCAATCCTCGAACTCGATGCCCTGTAGCTCTTGGGCTAATTCCGACAAGCCATTAAACTGTTTTGATAAAAAACTATTGCCCTGCAAAGCCGCGCTTTGCGCGAGTTGCGATGGCGCAAGCACTGATTGTTTAAGCATTGGCACTTCTTTCTGTGACGACATAACACCTCTAATCCTACCCAATCCCCAGCAATAAAATATACAGAGCAATTGGGCTAGATACTGCTTATTGTTTACTCTCTGATACGAGGCTTGAGACTCACCGGCTAAATGTTCGCGACGAGTTCCTCAAGCTGATCGGTCGCCTTAGACCAACCCTGATGAAACCCCATATCCTCATGATTCTGCCTATCTTCGCTATTCCAATGCAGCACCCGCGCAGTGTACTTGGTCTTACCGTCCACAGGTTCAAACGTGATGGTTGCCGTCATAAAAGCTTTATCGGACGGCACCCAAGCCTCGGTAAAGGCATCGGTAAATACGATGCGCTCATTCTCAACCACCTCAAGATACACGCCGCGGTTAGGAAAATCTTGCCCCTCAGGGCTGCGCATTACAATCACGTTAGTGCCGCCAGCACGCACATCTAAGGTCGCGCTAGCCACAGTCCACGGCCTTGGCGTAAACCAAATTTTGAGAAGCTCAGGCTCGGTCCACGCGCGGAACAGTTTTTCCGGTGGCGCGTCGATAATCCGCTCTAATATCAATTCTCTGTCGCTATCTAGATGTGGATGACTTGTGCTCATATTCCCTCCATTGGATATTTAGCTTGATGGTCTTGTGGGCTGCAACTGTGTCATAAGCTCGCACATCAGCAAAGAACAATGCAAATAGCCGTGGCAAATTTCGTCAATAAAGGTAAAATGTCGCCACTTTTTCGCGGCAGTCTAGCACAAGGTTCTCTCGGATTAATGGTTAGCATTTTCGAGCAAAATGGCACGGGCCCAGCCCGCTTTAACAGACCACTTTCACTGTGGTGCCAACCTTGCCCTGCGTTTGTTCCATCCCTTGCATTATCTTCACCCAACACAATTCAAACACCGCCCGAAAATACCCCTTTTGCTGTTCAAGATTTAACATCAAATCCCGAAAACTGGCTGAGCGCTTTACGCCCTAAGCCACGCGCGAATAATAAAGCGGTTGCAATAAATCTGGCTGTTGCTAACGCCATAGTCCATCTGCAAACCGACACTTATAAAAACCTTATCCCTACACTCTCTATCCTAAGGAATACTCGTCATGAGTCTTGCTGATTCCGTACTTGCCATCAATAACGATTTACCTATCCGCACCGACAGCCCAGTCCACAGCGGCAAGGTTCGCAGCGTTTACTGGCTAACCGATGCCGACAGTCGCCGTTTAATTACCACTAAAGGTTATAACGTCCCCGAAGATACCCCGCTCGCCATCATGGTGATCAGCGACCGTATCTCGGCCTTCGACTGTATCTTCCACGGTGAAGGCGGCCTCAAAGGCATTCCCGGTAAAGGCGCGGCATTAAACGCGATTTCTAACCACTGGTTTAAACTGTTCGCCGAAAACGGCCTAGCCGACAGCCATATTTTGGATATCCCGCACCCGTTCGTATGGATAGTACAAAAAGCTCGCCCTATTAAAGTCGAAGCTATATGCCGCCAGTACATTACAGGCTCAATGTGGCGCGCTTACTCAAAAGGCGAGCGAGTATTCTGTGGCATAACACTGCCAGAAGGCTTAGAGAAAGATCAAAAGCTACCTGAGCTGTTAATCACCCCATCGACTAAGGGTATTTTAACCGGCATCCCAGGCGTACCCGCCCAAGATGACGTGAACATCAGCCGCAGCGACATCGAAGCCAATTACCAAGCCTTTGGCTTTGAAAAGCTTGCAGATATCGACCTGTACGAGAAGCTGTTAAAAGATGGCTTTAAAGTTATTTCAGCAGCGCTGGCAAAGCTTGATCAAGTGTTTGTCGACACTAAGTTTGAGTTCGGTTATGTGACTGACAAAGATGGCAACTCAAAACTGATTTATATGGATGAAGTCGGCACCCCAGACTCATCACGTATTTGGGACGGCGCCGCCTACCGCGATGGCAAGATTTTAGAAAACTCCAAAGAGGGTTTCCGCCAGTTCTTGCTGAATCATTTCCCCGATCCTGATGTGCTGCTTAACAAAGACAGAATGCCAGAGCGTGAAGCCCTAGCTCGCGACAATGACCTGCCACTTGAGGCCATGATGCAAGTGTCACGCACTTACACAGGCGTTGCTGAGAAGGTGACTGGCGCGGCGATCCCACTGCCAGCGAATCCAAAGGCAGATATCATCAAGATCCTACGGGAAGAGTATGATCTGATTTTCTAGCAGAGAGTTGTAATCAGATTTGAGGTTTTGGGTCGTTTACCCATAGCTTAAATAGAAAAGGCGCTCAGGCGCCTTTTTTCTAAAGCTTAGGAATTTAGACTTGAAGTCGCATTTATTACCATAAGTTTAATGGCAATATTCATTCAATATATGCCAACCACAAGTGTAGTTGGCATGTATAATTACTAAAGAAACTTCACACTAAATATTTATAACGACTAATGAACGACTTGTTTAACTACACTTGGGTAGAGAATCTTGTAGGAGACTTTGTCAATTGGCAGCACTGATACTTTGAATTCAAAAATAGCCGCTACCGCTGCCTTACCAATCTTAGACATTTCAACGCTTGATGCAGTTTTATTAAAATATTCAACCTCAATTAGTTCATACATATTCCAGCGCGGCGAAATATTAACTTTCCATTCTCCTGCAGACTGATTGCGCTCGCGTTTCATATCAACTTCTTGCACATAAATTCGTTTTCCTAGACGACCGTCAATCATCTTTAACAATTTCCACTCACGGTAACGGCAAGACTTTGACGCATCATCGTAACAAACATCCAGCGAATCCATACGAAGCTTGTTATTTTCTGTCAGCAACCAAGTTAATGGACTAATGAAATAATTAGTTAAATTCGGAGGTAATAAATCTGAAGGCGCACTATAACGGCCACCTGTATTATCTGTTAGCATTTGAAAACCAAACATTATACCAGAGTTATATTCCAAACATTCTTCAATGGTGTATACAGCAGAACAATATTTGAGAATATCGCCATCCCATGAATAACTACTCCACTGATTGACCATTGTTTGATAATAGTGTTCTGGTCCTGTTAAAACATTTTCTGCAGACCATTGAACATCATCTTTTATTTTAACTGCACCACCAAAACTAGCCGTAATAACTTCACCAACTTCATTATCAAATACTTCAGTGAATACAGAATAGTCGCCCCCAACCATATCGATTAGATTCACAGAATGACTATATCTTTCAAAGTTAACTGATAATACACCATCATTTATAGACCATGTAAAATCATCACCTGAATCGATGCTGATACCTTTACCGCCCATCATAAAATCTAAAATTTCAAAGTCCATTTTTGAATTAACATGACTATTCCGGTATACATCAAATCCCCAAAGCCCCACAAGCTCACCAGCCTCAAATTGCTTATTACCCATTGAAGCTTTGCGTAATAGTACATTACTTACGGTACTGGATTCTTTTGATGCCCCTGGAAAAGTAAAACCATTTTCTTTAATAGGTAACACTGAGTGTATTTGCACATATTCATCACGGAATGTGTCGACTGTCGAACCACTAACAATACGAGTCAACGTCCTACTAAATGGCTTATAGCTAGTCATAACTTGTTGATGACCGTTTGCAATTATAGCTTCTTTTTCAACTTCAGTTAAAAAAGAGATATTCGACACAGACTCAAAAGATGTACTTCCATTACTCTCATATTGGGAATAATCTAACTTTATTGTATTGTTGCTCACTGTCCAATCAAATTGATCATTCTCATAGGAATTTACATTCTTGCCAATGCCTTCCTGTTTAAATTCATAGCGCGCTCCACTTCGAGCTACAAAAGTTGGGGCAACAGCTGTTGTTTGATAATAAATAGGAGCAATGTTTTCCGGTGTAAGTGCAACTGCATAATCAGGATTAAGAATGATTTTTTCTACTGCATCGGAAATACTATTAGGGTCGATAGCTTCAATTTTTACTACTAATGCATTGTAGGCTGCAGGATTAGTAATAGTACTGACTAAATCCATACCTTCGTCAAGCAGTTTCTGTTCGCTCGAAAGTACAATATTAACCACAGCAGCAGCCTCGATAATAAGATCGGGGTTAATTTGACTTTCAAATAACTGCATTTCGCTCGTATTAATAGGTGTTTTGCCACCATTAGCTGCGCTTAACAAACCAAATAGCGCCGTTGATACCGCAGAAATAGACACTGTAGGTGAGCTTTGTTGGTTCTCGGCTGCACGACTAGATTTGACTTTTACACCTTTAGACTGAACACCATTAGATACAGGACTTAACCCATCAGCCAAAGCAAAAGTCGTAATAGATGGATAAAGCGCAACTAATTGAAAAGTATCGATGCTCCCAGCCTTAATTGTCACCGTTTTATCAACATCAACATCATCATCAACAGCAAGCATTAGAGAAAATAAGCCTGAGTCATCTATAGTCGATGTCGCTAATTCCTCCCCGACTGTAGCCGTAATATCAACATTGTTAAAACCGTTACCAACAACCTTCCCTACAATCGAATACAAGGCTTCAATTCTCTCAATTTTCACTGGTGAAATTATTGAGGCAGAAAGACCTTCACTGTCTGTAACAGTTATTTTAAATTCAACTACACTATCTTGAGTAATTGCAGGGACCTCAAATGCAATGGTATCAGAGTCACCACCAGTGAAAGCTAATTGTGTACCTGAAACTTGCTCCCATAAATAACTTGCAATACGATCGTCATCTGATGCGACGATTGACAAATTTACAGAGGATTTTTCGGTTATAGGAGAGAATTCTGCAGCGATTGTAGGAGTCTGATTAGTTTTTTCAGGTGTAGATTTCGCTGAATCGCCACATCCTGACATCAATGCTGAGAACACAAGCACTGATACTATATCTTTCTTGAACATAAATTTAATCCTTTAAAAATGAGGTTAAACTAACCTAGCCCTATGACATAAAATCAAACTCGATGTTAACATGGTGAATACAAATAAATACATAGAAAACATCTTTTAAAATGTATAACCGCAAAACACCAACACCAATTATTGACGAATAGTTTTACTCAAAAAATGAATAACACAAGGAAGACTGTACAATTATTAAACAACCATTATGTAACCAAAATGTTAAACACGATAAAAATCTGGGTTCTTGGATGGATATTACTTAGATAAACGATTGTTCGTGATCTCTGCGATGTTGTTGTATTTTTATACGCAGGAGTAAATAACTTATCGCAATAATCAAGTAATGCAACATACGTAATTAACGTCAAAACACGTAAAAGAGAAGTAACAAATTTATTGATAAAACCTCTGTCACAGCAAAGAAAGATAGGAAATCCATATTTTTGCTTTGAACGACAAACCAACAATACTAAAACTATAGGGATACGCCTTCCCTGCGAAGTTATCGAAATATATAGGCAAACATGCAGTGGTGCCATCATTGATGATGGCGCAGTATCGGGAGCGCTTGGATGTACCATCTGAGCCGTTAGGTGATTTTTGGAGTATGAGGCAGCTAAACCAATGCATGTAACTTCACCAGGGTAAGTGCTGCGTAACGGCATTACGAATGAGAGCCATGGATGACAAACAGGCAGTTAAACATGTACGTTATTCGGCAAGGGATTTCCAAAAGCGGAACAGGCGCTTTTCCCCTCTTGGTCTGGTGTGGGGTGAAGCCCCACGACGTTGATTTTGACTTTGATTTAAAAAATAAAAACTCGGAGGGGCTTATTAGTAATATAAAAAAGGTGTGACACTTAGCGTGTCACACCTAGATAATTAATTCTTAAATTATAAATATCAAAAACGAATAATTAGAATCGATATTCAACACCTAAACTGGCTTGTTTAAAGTCTGTGTCTGTATCTGCACCGTTGCTAACATTTTCAACGGTAATTCCTGCATCATACCAAGTGTACTCGGCATTAATTAAGAATCGATCTGTGACTTTGAATGCAACACCGGCACCGGCGAACACACCTTCATCATCTTTATTTCCAGAAAAACCTAACACATCATAATCAGTGGAATACCATAGTTGCCCACCTTTAGCGTACAACTCAACGCGATCTACAATGGGATAAGAGACTTTTAGCGCAGCGGTATAACCATCTGTTTCTGCATTAGAAAGGCTATTGCCATAATCACCGAAGTTGACGTATCCGCCTTCGATAGCTAAATATTGGTTGAAGCGATAACCAACAAGCCCTTGAATAACATCGCTATTGTCATCGAAGTCATCTTTACCATCGACTTTTAAATAACCATAGTTAGCACCAACATAAATGCCATTTTCTGCGACATCATTATTTTTCATATTCTCCGCATGAGAGTAAACACTAACAGAGGCTAAAGAAATAATGGCGGCCAAAGTAAGAATGGTATTTTTCATAATGTACTCCTAGTTAATTATTTAAATACGCTAAGTACATTACAAAAGTAATGCCAGACTTACCGAACTCAAGCTAAATAGCTTTAAGAAAGTTAATAAAAAACATTACTATCAATGCTATACCTTAACCAAGATAATTTAAAATGAAGAAAAAACGTCTAAAATAACAGCTAAAATCACTTATATATTAATAGCTGTAAGTTGCACTCACTCTGGCGAATGTATTTATTGCCTATTGCATTGTAACTATTTCATAGATAAGGAATATATTCACAAACCCGCTACATCCCATCAACCTACAACATCTCACAAATTAGTCATCATTCATGTCGCACTGGTTAATTTTAAATAAAATTGCAGATAGTTAACTCCTGAATTCAACTATAAAGTGTCCGCCTTTTATTCGCTGATAATGTATAGCGGTTTAAACGCTAAAATGCTATTGAGGCAAAAATAATAATATTATCCTTCCCTATTTACCCAAGAAAATGATTTTTCCAAAAATGCCGTTGCATCATTCTCGATAATAAGACCATGGGCCATGATGATGGCTTTGGGCTCCCAAGCTAATATTTTATCAATATGACTGCGCGCTTGTGTCTTAGCAAACATAAAACTTAAGCGCCAATCTAAGGGCATTTTACCGTTTGGAGCGAGTATTCCCGCTCCGCGAGCCAATAACCGCTGCAAGGCATTAAAAGATTCGGGTGAAAAGTTTTCGATAAGATCCGTCACAATCAAAGTATGCGATGCTTTATGAAGGAACACACATTCCTGCATGAAATGAGAGCCCGTAAATAAAAGTTGGTCAATATCAGTCGCCCACATGGCATGAAATTGAGCGGTGAACAGCCCATCAAAGTGAAGATCTGGCCGCTTTGTTTGAACTTCCGCAGTGCCAAAGCTTTGGGCCTGCGGATAACGTTGCTGCCAGTCCTTTAAAAATAGGTGGTGCAAGTGGTTAGGCGCAATAAGATAACGAACTTCGCCTAACGCTTCGACCAGTGCTTGAAGTTCAGAGGTGAGTTTGATTGGGCTATGTACCCACAAAGCGCCATTATTCAAACGGATCACTGTCATCCGTGTGGTATAGGGCAAGGTAAAAAATGGTACGGCCTCACCATCAAAAATCCACAGGTTTTCTGCTAGTTGCTTCATATCAACTCTCCATACTGCCAGTCATTCCATCAATAATAGCGTTCGCTTTACCGTACATTGAAGCACGAAATCAGCCGCCAGCCATCATAACAAAAGTATGAAAAGAGAATTGAAAAGACAGAGCACCCAAGACTCATTTTGTTTTTAAGGGCTAACAAACCTTACTTAAACCCAATGAATCGCCCTTGCTCTTCGACGTTGCGAAGAGTCATTTGAGTTGCCGAACCTTCAACAGAAGGTCAAATCTTCACGCAGACAAACAGCGCGTTGCCGGATGCGAGATCCCACGGGACGATTCTTTCATAATCATGTTCGAAAACATGTACTTCAAAATAGGGGGCTAACAGTTCCTGCAGTTCTGTGAAGCTAGTCGCAACCATGGCATGTTGATCTTGCCATTGCTCAATGCTGTGTAGTTCTTGCAAGCCGACTTCCTGCAAACCTGCAGCCTGTAACCCCGCTTCCAGCGAGCCTAAATCTTTCATGTCAGAGACTGGTAAAGCCGAAGCTGACACCTCAGTAAACGGCAGACTGCTTTTGGCAATACTCAACTTTAAGGACTGTTTCTCGCCTTGACCACTGTAATGCCAGCCGGATTCGAAGGCGAAATGACTACCATCAAACTCGGCAAAATGCTTAACCGAGGTAGTGTTATCAATTCTGTGTTTATCGACAGTATTAAAACAAAACAGTCCGCCGTCATTGAGCGCACTGTGCACGCTGGCGATACAGCTTTTAAGCCGTTCGATACAAGCACTGTAATGGATGGAATATAAAAAACAGGTAATCAAGTCGACGCGCTCTTCTAAATAAAAAGCTGTCATATCTTGGAGGTTAAACTGGGCTTCGGGACAACGGCGCATGGCCATGTCAAGCATTGGCTGATTGATATCGAGGCCACTGCATTGATAACCAAGATCGATAAAATGCCGCACATGCGGACCCGTACCACAAGCTAAATCAAGGTGTTGTTTACCGTTATTGCCAAGGAACTGATGCAGACGATGAATGCTCGCACTCTGTTGCTGGTAGTTAATATCAGAACACATTAAATCGTAATAGCCGGATAAATCGGTATAGAGCGCGTTGGAAGACATAGTAGCGAATAGGTAACAAGGGCAATTTTAGGTGGCGCATGATATATCAGTTAGCCGATATCATAAACAAACAATTGCCCCGCAGCTCAGTACGGCTAAAGCTAAAGCGGCCAATTGTACACTCAAGGATTCAAATAAGTATGTTGGATAGGAGAGCCGCTAAGCGCGATAATCGCAGTGAACTCACAACACACATCGAGCTCACACTCACAATTAACTACTTGCAGGCACATCTCGCGGATTGCTCGCAAGGTGGCGCAGCGGCCACTTCACACATACCCGCAGTTTTACCTTCGCCAACACACCAAGCATTACAGTCAAAGGTATCAGGATGACCTAAGTCGTCACTGTGACCGTGTATCACATCTTTGCCAGGATTGGATTCGACTAACAAGCCATCGGGCAAACACGCCTCACCAAACATTCTGCCATTAGGCACACCTTGTTCATCGGTGCCGACATGGCAACCGGCAACACCGGGTGCAACACCATCACTGTCCTTCCACCAGCTCTGTTTATTCTCTTGCCAATCAGAGGGTTTAAATTCTATAGTGCCCATGGCACCGGCCATTCCCTTGGCGCCATCCGAGGGTTCACCGATGTCACCGTGGGCAAATACTGGGCTAGCTAGCAGCAAGGAACAGGATGCGAATAGGGTTAAAGCTGTAAACTGTTTCATAACACCTCCTGTGTTTGAGTCCGAATAAGCTTAGCCAGATGTGTCGATATCGCCATTTTAGATTCTATGGTGAATGCACAAAGCAGAAGATCCAGATAGGTTAAGAAGTTGAACGAGCGCGGCTATGGTGCATGAAAGTTCAGCTCTTCATAGGTAGTTAAATATTCGAGCTTAGGTTTAGCAAAGTAATAACCCTGAAAATACTCAATCCCTATAGCCGCGAGATAATTCAGTTCACCTTCGGTTTCAACCCCTTCGGCCAAAACTCTGGTATTAAGCTCTAGGCAAATACGCAGTATTTCATCCACCGCCAGCTGTTTTTCTTTATCGGCATCGATATCACGGATCAAGGTCATATCGAGTTTTAGCACTTGGGGACGCAGGGCATCCAACCAACTTAAATCAGCAAAACCACTGCCAAAATCATCGATTGCGGTGATAAAACCACGTTTAGCATAACTCTCGAAGATACGGACTAATTTCGCCCGATCGACAATTTGCTCGCCCTCTGTCACTTCGAACATGATTTTGTGGATATCAAACCCATACATGTCGGCGGCTTCAATCGTCGCGCGGATACAGGTCTCAGGGTTATACACTGCATTGGGCAGAAAGTTGATACTGAGCATCTTATCGAGTCCCAGCTTTGAAGCGGTTTCTATCGCTTTAACCCGGCAAGCCTGATCAAAATAGTATTTGTTGCTATCGTTAATTCGCGCAAACACCCACGCGGCCCCTTCACCTTCGGGACCTCTAACAAGGGCTTCATAACCGCTAATCTCACGGCTAGGCCAATGAATGATAGGTTGAAATGCCATGCGAATTTCAAATCCTAATGACTTACCACTTAAGCAATCCATGCATGTTTGCTGCTTTATTCGAGCGGGGAAATCCATAAACGGCCTCCTTAACATCACCTTACTAGTGTGAGGATAAATGTTTAAATTTGCCAGTTTTTACTGTTCATCATGTTAATAAAATCTGGAATATAAAAAATAAAGGGCCGATGACAAAAGAAATGAAACGTTGGTGCGAGGCAGAAAAATAAAAATGGATGAATCCCTATCGGAACTTCATCCATAGTCACATACTGATGATTGATTTACTTCAGTTTATAAATCACTTCGACCCTATCTTCTATGCTCACTTGGCCGTACTGATAGCTCTCGGCGGCGCCCATGGCATCGGCTTTGGCGCTCATGCGTAACATGACAGGTTGCACGGGGCGTTGATCGTAATAACGGATCTGCCAGATCTTACCTAGGTTCTCCCCAAAGCCTTTAGCCAAAGACTCGGCTTTTTGTTTGGCATCAACAATCGCGGCTTGGCGTGCCTTGGCGATGTATTCCGCTTCTTTGCTCGATTTAAGGGCGATGTTATTCACCCGATTCATGCCCTCTTCCAAGGCTGAATCTAAGATAGCATTTAAGCGGCTTAAGTCTGTTACCGTCACGGTAATTTGACGACTGGCGGTGTAACCCGTCAGCTCTGGTGCCTTATCCTGCAAATACACGTATTGCGGTTGAAGATTTAAATTCGCGCTCTGGATCTGGTCTTTAGTCACCCCCGCTGCGGTGAGACGGGCGATAAACTTAGCCACGGCGGCATCGGAATTATCTTTGGCGGCTTTAGCGGTTTTTTCGGTCACGGCCACTTCCACATTCACATCCGCCATATCGGGCTCGACTTGGATTTGGCTCACACCCATGGTTTCAATGTGGGGGAAATCGACCTCAGCGGCAAGCACTGCTGGCGCCATAAACGCACTCGAAAAAAGACCACCCGCTACCAATACCGCTAAAAGAGAATTTTTCATAACTTACTCCAAAATAATGTGCTTATAGCTAAACCACTTCAAATAGAACGCATATTCAAACGAGACGGCTAACACGACTTTGTCGCTTATTTAGCGCTTAGGCTATCAGTAAAAAGTGCCAATACCTGTACCAATATGTAACAGCATCAACAAACTGTTTCTTGCTCCCTATAAACGCGGCGGATTTTAAAAAGGGTTAATTTTTCTGAAAAATATTTAGCTCTTTTTATCCCTATGAGTTCGACTGCGGATCTCTAGCGGATATCTCTATACCCACACCCCAAATAGGCCTTAGGGTTAACTGGTATATTCAGCGCCCCAGTTGTACACTTTTCAGCCAAAGCTACTGTACCTTTTAACCACTTCAGGTATAATCCGCCATCTTTTTTAAGGCGGCTTATACCTCAGCGAGAAACCATGACAGTTGAAACTTTTAAACCCAAGCAAACGACCACGCTTGATATCCCAGTAAAAACATTAGAAGCAGCAAGCACTAATGCTGTTACCACTGGGAATCGCATCGGTTTCGTGTCTTTGGGCTGCCCAAAAAACCTCGTGGATTCAGAGCGTATTCTGACTCAGTTACGCATCGACGGCTACGAAGTGACTAACAGCTACGCCAATGCCGATCTGGTTATCGTCAACACCTGCGGCTTTATCGATGCTGCGGTTGAAGAATCTCTGGACGCTGTGCGTGAAGCCTTAGAAGAAAACGGCAAAGTGATCGTCACTGGCTGCCTTGGCGCCAAAGAAAACCAAATCCGCGAAGTACATCCAGATGTGTTAGAAATCACTGGCCCACACAGCTACGAAGCTGTGTTAAAGCACGTTCACAAATATGTGCCTAAGCCAGAACACAACCCTTTCACATCATTAATCCCACAAACTGGGGTTAAGTTAACGCCTAAGCATTACGCTTATTTAAAGATTTCAGAAGGTTGCGACAACCGTTGCACTTTCTGCATTATTCCTTCACTACGTGGCGATCTCGACAGCCGCCCAGCGGGCAGCATCTTAGATGAAGCTAAGCGTTTAGTGGAATCAGGCGTACAAGAAATTCTAGTCGTGAGCCAAGATACCTCGGCCTACGGCAAAGACAAAGGCGGTCGTACCGATTTTTGGAACGGTATGCCAGTCAAGCAAGACATTACTAGCCTAGCGCGCCAACTGGGTAAAATGGGCGCTTGGGTGCGTCTGCATTATATCTATCCATACCCATGGGTTGATGAGTTGATCCCGCTGATGGCCGAAGGTTTAATTCTGCCGTATTTGGATATTCCAATGCAGCATGCAAGCCCACGCATCCTGAAGATGATGAAGCGTCCAGGCCGTGTTGACCGTCAGTTAGAAGCGATTCAACGCTGGCGTGAAATTTGTCCCGATCTAGTGATCCGCTCAACCTTCATCGTCGGCTTCCCAGGTGAAACCGAAGAGGATTTCCAAATCCTGCTCGATTTCTTAAAAGAAGCACGTCTTGATCGCGTAGGTTGCTTTAAGTATTCAGAAGTGGATGGCGCTGTCGCCAACACCATCGCCGAACTTATCAGCGAAGAAGTGAAAGAAGACAGATACCACAGATTTATGGAAGTCCAAGCCGAGATCAGCGCCGAGCGTTTAGCCCGTTTCGTTGGCCGTACCTTAGACATTCTGATTGACGATGTAGACGAAGAAGGCGCCATTGGCCGCAGCTTCGCCGATGCACCTGAAATCGACGGTATGGTGTTTATCAATGGTGAAACTGAGTTGGAGCCTGGCATGTTAGTGCGTGCCCGCATCACCCATTCAGACGAACACGATCTATGGGCCGAAGTAGTAGACGCTGACACCCAAGACTAAGATAGGTTCTAGGTTCTAGGTTCTAGATTCTAGCAGCTGCGCTCTTTGCAGCGTCCTAGCAGGGCGAAGCCCGCCCTGCTTTTTACCTTCACTAGACATCTGGTCCCAACATCTTATTGGCATCGACCCAAAGCTCGAACTCTTCCTCCGTGACTAACTCAAGTTCTAATGCCGCTTGGCGCAGTGTCTTGTGCTCGCTATGGGCTTTTTTAGCTATTTTAGCGGCCTTTTCATAACCGATATGTTGATTCAGCGCCGTCACTAGCATGAGTGAGTTTTCCACATGCTTAGCAATCTGTGGTTCATTTGCCACTATGCCGACCACGCAGTGATCATTAAACGATTGGCAAGCATCCCCCAATAAGCGCCCCGATTGCAGCACATTGGCGATAATCATCGGCTTAAACACATTGAGCTCAAACTGACCATTGCTGCCACCAATGCCAACGGCGACATCATTGCCCATGACTTGCGCGCACACCATAGTCATGGCCTCAACCTGAGTCGGGTTGACTTTTCCCGGCATGATGGACGAACCCGGTTCATTTTCAGGCAGGAATAACTCAGCGATGCCGCAGCGCGGTCCAGAACCTAACATCCTAATATCATTTGCGATCTTCATTAAACTGACCGCCGCCACTTTATAGGCCGCCGATAGCGCGACTAATTCATCGTGGGCAGCAAGGGCGGCAAACTTATTCGGCGCAGTCACTAAGGGCAAGCCTGTGAGCTTTGCGATATTGTCCGCCACCTTAACGGCGTAATCCTTATGCGTATTCAGCCCAGTGCCCACGGCAGTCGCACCTAAGGCTAACTCGGCCACCCGCTTGAGACTGTGCTCAATGCCTTCGATACCATGACTTAATTGCGCGGCGTAACCCGAAAACTCTTGGCCTAAGGTTAACGGTGTCGCATCCATAAAATGCGTGCGGCCGATTTTAACTAGGTGCACAAATTCCTCGGCCTTGTGCTGCAAGCTCTGCTGCAATAACTTCATGCCGGGCAAAACCAGCTCAACGGCTTGACGATAGGCAGCAATGTGCATGGCGGTAGGGAAAGTATCGTTGGAAGATTGCGAGCGATTAACATCGTCATTGGGATGTAAACATTTAACCGCATCGGTGAGTTGCCCACCGGAGAGCACATGGCCGCGATAGGCGATCACCTCATTGACGTTCATATTGGTTTGCGTGCCCGAGCCCGTTTGCCAAATCACCAAGGGAAATTGCGTATCGAGTTCGCCCGCAATCAGCTCATCGCACACTTGGGCAATCAGTTGGGCTTTAGCTTGAGTCAAAGTGCCGAGTTGTTGATTGGTGATGGCGGCGGCCTTTTTGAGATAACCAAATGCATGGATCACTTCAATCGGCATTGACGCTTCGACACCGATACGAAAGTGCTGCCGTGAACGCTCGGTTTGCGCGCCCCAATAACAGTCTGCGGGGACTTTTACCTCACCCATAGTGTCGTGTTCGATTCGATATTGCTGTGCCATGCGCATCTCCTTCGCTAGAACCCTCTAAGCATTCACCATACTCGCTCAGGGTAAAAGTACCAATTCATTCCAAGCTAAGCTCTCAGAAGGAAAGCGACTATCGACAATAAGGCTGATTTAAGCGTAAAGACGGATGTTGAGGCTGGGGAAGTAGCAGGAACGGGCAGGACTAACGAGGGATTAAAGCAAGCGGGCTAAAACAGGGGAAACAACAGATTAGCAAAAGCGCAGACCTAGAAAGTCAAAAGGGGCATCGCCCTTATGCTGATGCCCCTTTCGGTTTTGTGCATTACGGTCATATGACCCTTTGCCCTTTTTGGCTTTCTCGGTGCGGGTCCTAAATAAAGGGCTCGTCACTAACGCTTTAAGTGCGTTGTCGGTAATGGTGCCTCGGCCACTTTCGTGTTCTAAGGTCATATTTTGCGGTTTTTGCTTAGTCATTTTATGCCTCACTGCTTAATGAAAGTTAAGCCCATGGCCTAACAGCGCAAACTATAACGCAATCAAATCAGATGTACAGAGTTTGTGCACTCCAACATAAAAAATGGCTTTGACTAGTAGGAAAGTATGATAGATTATTCAAACAAAAATAATATATTAAGCTTAATAATCAATAAGATTTAGTTAATGAATTTTAAGATTTAGTTTACGGATTTTGCCATAACCTTTATTGGCACTCAGGTTACACTTTGTAATCGACAGATAAGGAGATCAATTTGAAATCCACCTTAGTCGCTCAACCTTGGCTCGGCGCACTGCTCTTGCTGATGACGCTTCAAGCCCCGCTCGCCAATGCCTTTTCCAGTTCAGACGCCTGTGTGATTACCATGGGGTATCGCACCAGCGAACGCTTACCTTTTATCGGAGATGAGCCCAATAACACGGGATTTTATCACGACCTTTACCAAGCGGCAGCGGACAAGATTGGCTGCAAACTCAATGTGGTGCGCGCACCTAAATTACGCATACTGCGGGATCTCAAACTCGGCAATATCGACTTTTATCCCGGGCTTAACTTCACCGAAGATCGGGCTAAATATGCGCACTTTATCCCTAATGGACTTTCGGAACGCGCCATAGGCATTAGCCGTGCGGGCGCCGCCGATATTCGCTCGATTGAGCAGTTAGTCAACAACAAGATGACCCTCTTAATCGCCCCCGGCAGTTACGACTTTGGCGGCCTGCCGGACAAAATACAAGTACGTAAACCGCCTGAACTCAATGTGTCTAAAGCCTTGGATTATTTGCTTTCAAACCAAGGGGATTTTTTCATCTACGATCAAACCACGCTGCATTATTACCTTAACGATCGCGACCCCACTCAGTTCAAACTCCACTATAACTGCTGCCAATCAGCGCAGGAAATGTACCTCGGCTTCTCGAAAAAAAGCCGTCACTACCACGGTAGGCACAACCCAAACTATCGCGCCGATACCCCCATCAGCCCAGACAATAATCCCACAGTGTTAGCGCCTGATTCTAAAGCTTTCCAGTTTGCCAAAGCACTCGCTGCCATGGATTCCCAAGGCGAAACTCAGCGGCTGTATAGCAAGTATTTTGGTTAGCTCAAGTCTTAAAAACTCACGCCTCCTCTAACGGCTGATAAAGCAGGATTCCATTGATGTGCTTATCGATGATTGATGAGCACAATGTTTAAAGAGTCAAAGAAAATCATGGCCTAAGTGATTCAAGTGCGAGGAATTTACCTTCTGCTCAAGCTCAATTCTGTTTTTAACCCGCTTTGTTGCCCTCTGCGACAATATGCCGCACCTGTCACTCATAGATGCTCTTTATAATGCAGCGCAATTAATCCAAGTGAATGGAAGACAATAAGATGGCTGCAAATTCTGCGTATTTATCTCACCCGTTTAAAACTTCAGTAATTTCCTCATCCCTCGCAATCGCCATGGGCTTATCGCTAGCGCCACAGGCAATGGCCGATGACAGCGAATTAGCCAATATTGAACGCTTAGAAGTCCACGGCCAACAGACCGAAAACCGCAACACGCTAGGTTCGGCTGAAAACCTGCTGAAAGGACAAGGAGTAGATTTCTCCGAAGCGGGTGGCGTATCAGCCCTGCCTATTCTCAATGGCATGATGGGCGATCGCATTAAAGTGTTAGTTGATGGTGCGGACATTACCGCTTCCTGCGCCAATCAAATGAATCCACCGCTGTCTTATATTTCCGCCAATCAAGTCACCACAGCCGAAGTGATTGCGGGTGTATCGCCAGTCAGCGCGGGCGGCGACAATATAGCGGGGGTGATCAAGGTCAGCAGCCTTAATCCTAAATTTGGCGAAAGCGATAGCATCAAGTGGAATAGCGGCGATATCTCAACGGGATACCGCAGCGTGAGTGATACCTTGCTACTGGGCACCAATGCCACAGTTGCCAGCAAAAATATCAGCCTAAGCTATCAAGGCGCCTATGAAGATGCCAACAGCTATAAAGATGGCAATGGCGATAAAGTCATCGATACCCTGTACCGCGCCCAAAACCATGCATTGACCGCCGCATGGCGCGATGAGACTCAAGAAGTTGCCATCAAACTGACCCATCAGAATATTCCATTTCAAGGTTTTGCTAACCAATACATGGATATGACGGATAACAAGAGTTACGGTGCCCTCGCCCGTTATCAACTCAAACTTGACGATGACGGTGAGTTCAGCGCCCAATTCAATTGGCACGGCGTGAAGCACGAGATGGGCTTTTTCACCCCAGAAAAAACCGGCAAGATGCCGATGAACACTGAAGGTGACGACTACAGCTATCAACTGCACTGGCGCTTGCCAATGGGCGATGACAGCACCTTACTGGTCGGCCAAGAATACTATAGCTACCAGCTCGACGATGTTTGGCCTGCGGTGCCTGGCACTATGATGGCACCCAATGACTACATCAACATCAACGATGGTGAACGCCGCCGCGCCGCCGTTTATGGCGAATGGCAGCAAGATTTAAGTCAAAGCTGGTGGTTATCGGCGGGTGTTCGCTTTGAGTATGTCACCACCAATACGGGTGAAGTCCAAGCTTATAGTGACATGCCAATGATGGGCATGCCGAATATGGATGCCGCTGCGGCGCAGGCCTTTAACGAGCTGGACAGAGAGCGTAATGATGATCTGATCGACGCCACCTTACTGGCGCGCTATCAATTATCGGCCAATCAACAACTTGAGTTTGGCCTTGCCCGCAAGAATCGAGCCCCCAATCTGTACGAGCGTTACAGCTGGGGTCGCGGCACTATGGCAACCACTATGATAGGTTGGTATGGCGATGGTAATGGTTATGTGGGTAATCCAGATCTAAAGCCAGAAACCGCCCACACCCTGAGCGCAGCCTATAAATATAACGGTGATAGCTGGCAAGTCTCGACCACAGCTTGGTACACAGCGGTGACTGACTATATCGATGCCGAAGTGATTGGCAGTTTCAATCGCACTAGCTCAGCTGATGGCAAACGCAATATTCTTCAATTCACTAACTTAGATGCCAATCTCTATGGCGCACGTTTTAATGCGCTCTATCAGTTTGCCGAAACCAGCACAGGTAAATGGCAAGTGTTAGGTAAAGTGAATGTGACCCGTGGTGAGCGGGATGAAGGCAATGAGCCTTTATATCAAATCAAGCCACTGCAAACTGAGCTGGCACTGCAACATCAGCTCGGTAACTGGGAAAACAGTCTTTCATGGCAATGGGTTGCGACCAAAGATCGCGTGGATGAACGCCGCCTTGAAAATGAAACCGATAGCTACTCCTTGCTTAACTTAAACAGCAGCATGAAATGGCAGGATCTGACTGTAACCTTCGCGGTGAATAACCTATTCGACAGCTACTATGAGCTGCCACTGGGCGGTGTGAGTGTGGCGGAATTTAAGGCCGATAACACCAATGGCTTTAAGCAGATTGCCGGTGCAGGCCGCTCGTTCGAACTCAGCGCAAGCTATGCGTTTTAACGACTGATTTTTAACGACATGGATTTGTGACGATACCGCTGATTAGGGCGAATAGCCCTAATCAGCGCGTTAAACAAAAAGGGCAAGCAGATTAAGTGATTAATCGCTTGCCCTTTTTTATGCTCAAACCATATTCATGCTACTGACACTAGAGTACAGGCAATAAAGCACTGAGACGACTTAAGCACTATGCACAAAGAGTAAAACTATGGATTAGTTACCCGCAATCTTCATTTCAGATAACAAGATACCGCCGGTACGAATCGATGAGCGCAGATCAAAATCCTTACTCACGGCCTGCACGCCACGGAACATCTCTTTTAAGTTACCCGCGATAGTGATCTCTTCCACTGGATATTGGATCTCACCGTTTTCAACGTAGAAACCTGCCGCACCACGGGAATAATCGCCCGTTACCATGTTCACACCTTGGCCCATAACTTCGGTCACAATCAAACCTGTGCCCATGTCTTTTACCAATTCGTCAAAGGTTTGGCCTGTATGGCCAAGGGTCCAGTTATAGATACCGCCCGCATGACCCGTGTTGGTTAAGCCTAACTTGCGCGCCGAGTAGCTGGTCAGCAAATAGGTTTCTAACATGCCGCGGTCGATAATACGTCTATCTTGAGTCGACACGCCTTCGCTGTCGTAGTTCGCGCTCGCCAGTGCGCCCAGTAAATGCGGCTGTTCTTCGATATTGAACCAATCGGGGAAGATTTGGGTGTTGATCGAATCCAATAAGAAACTGGATTTACGGTATAAACTGCCACCGCTGATCGCACCGATGAAGTGGCCGATTAACCCTGTGGCGATATCTGGCGCTAATAAAATAGGTAAACGCGTTGTCGCAATCTTACGCGCACCGAGGCGGCTGACTGTCTTCTCGGCGGTCTTTAAACCGACCGTTTCAGGTGCAAGCATCTCGTTGAATTTACGGGCGATAGTGTAATCGTAATCCCGTTGCATATTGCCTTCGCTATCTTCACCGATCACGCTGCAACTTAAGCTATAACGCGAGCTGCAATACCCGTTTAAGAAACCGTGGCTGTTGCCATACACTTTAACCGCAGTGTGGGCATTGGCACTGGCGCCGTCGGAATTATTGATGCGCGGATCGGCATCGAGTGCCGCAGTTTCGGCGCGGATCGCCAGTTGGGCTAACTCATCGGGGGAAATATCTTCTGGATAATACAGCTGAAGATCGCGGATCTGATTTGCCATCAAGGCTTTATCGGCAAGACCACTGAATGGATCGGGAGAAGTATAACGGGCGATATCGTCGGCCGCTTTCACCGCTAAGGCGATAGCCTCTGGACTTAAATCCGACGTCGATGAACTGCCCTTACAACCATCGCGGTAAACCGTAATCCCTAAGGCACCATCTTTATTAAATTCAACGGTTTCGACTTCTTTTAAACGGGTAGAAACCGACAAACCTTGTTGTTTACTGATTGCCACTTCGGCAGCATTCGTTCCTAATTTGTTGGCATATTCCAGCGCCACGGCCACCGCATCTTTCAGCGCGCCCAATTCACTATCGATTCTGTTCAAAGACACAAAGCTACTCTTTCGTTGTCGGCAATTGCCGTAGCATAACAAACACAAATCCCATTCACATTAATTATTCGCGGCGGACTTAGGCTTGAGCGCGTATCCTAAGCACATTCACCTAGGCGATTTTTGGTTGGAGATGTTATTATTAGCCAGTAAATTACTTGAGGTTTTATCGATATGAAGATTGTTGGTGATTCAGAACATTTTAAACAGCCCTACGACATAGATGAAGATTATGTCAGCAGCAAAACAACGGACAAGCGCGACAGCGAAGCCGTGCAAAAAGTCGGTATGGAGCTTGTTTCACTGAGCAAGACTCAGCTAGATAAAATCGAGCTGGATGAGTTTTTGTACGACGCTATCCTGCAAACACGCAAAATCAAGGTCAATACTGAGGCGTATCGTCGCCACATGCAGTATATCGGCAAATTGATGCGTAATTTTGATATTGAGCCTATCAAGGCTTCACTCGCTATCGTGTTGAATAAAAACAACAACGAAACTGCGAAGTTGCAGATGTTCGAAAAAATGCGTGAACGCTTACTCACCCAAGGTGATGATGAAATTCAAACCTTAGTTGAGCATTATCCGCAATTAGACAGACAAAAACTGCGTACTTTGGTGCGTCAAGCCACCAAAGAACTGGCCAAAGGTCCAGAATCAAAATCATCTAAAGAGCTGTTTAAATATCTACGCAGCGAAATCCAAGACTAATTAACTTCAGCCCCACAAGGATGTTGCTTATGCGACTTAGCAAAACGTTATGTAGCCTAGCTTTGCTTTTTATTGGACTATTTGGACTCGGGGCCTGTAACGGCCCTGCGGACGAAGATAACGGTGGCACAGATGCCACTGACGGTATCTATAAACTGTCTATCGACTTTAAGACCTTATCGGGTTCTGAATGCGGCAGTGTTACTTCACTCCAAAGTTTCCCTAAAGACACAGGTTTTTGCGCAGTCGCGAAGTTAAAGAAAGGCTCAGCTACAGTGAGCAATCAGAAAGTCGACTTTACGACAGACCTTGGTGTATTAACACCTAATAGCAAACTAACAGATAATAACGGTGAAGCCATTATTATCGTTAGTAATCCTGATTTACTTGTCAATGCAGGGACAATTACTGCAACGACAACTCCAAAAGATTCCACAACGGCGCTAACAGCTACCCGCAATTTTGAGTTTTTAGTTGTTAGCGATGGTACCTCTCCTGCCGTTCCTAAACTCAGCGCCAGTATTTTAAATAGCTCAGCCTTAGTGACTCGCTTCAAAGTCGATGAGTCGGTACAACTGCAAGCCATATTGCTCGATAGCGAAAGCAACGGCATCGAAGGCGCGAAAGTGACGTTCAGCGCCGGCTCTGCAGCGCTGAATCCTGCAAGTGCGTTGACCGACCCTCAAGGTATTGCGCAGGTGCCCTATACGCCAAGTGCAACTGAATTAGGGGCAAACTCCCTCACAGTAACAGTGGACTACCAAGGTCAATCGTTGCAAACCAGCAGTCTGTATGAAGTCTTGAGTAAAGATGCGGTCAATCAAGAAGGCACGCTGAAACTCGGCTCATTCAATGGCGCTGTTTTTATCGAAGGTAAATTGGCGAGCACCTTAACGGCCGATGCCAATGAAGCATATAAGATCAGCGCAGGGGGCAGCTTTGGGGTGACCGCAAGTTTAGTCTTAGAGGCCAATGACGGTACTATTACCCGAGTGCAAGCACCCTCTTCCATCAGCTT
Source organism: Shewanella sp. N2AIL (assembly GCF_022690845.1). Taxonomy (NCBI): domain Bacteria; kingdom Pseudomonadati; phylum Pseudomonadota; class Gammaproteobacteria; order Alteromonadales; family Shewanellaceae; genus Shewanella; species Shewanella sp. N2AIL. The sequence continues at coordinate 65,137 of NZ_JALBYT010000028.1, forward strand.
TAGCTCAGATTGCACCAACAGCAATAGTGCGACACTCGATACACCCGTCACTACGCTATCGGGTAATGCCAGCTCAACCTTCCAAGACACAAGTTGCAGTGGCAATAGCGAGCGTAGCGACCAAATCATCGCCACAACAGTAGCAGGCAATCAGACGCTAACGGCAAATTTCCCATTCACACTGCAACGCCAAACCCTTGCCAGCTTAAGTTTTGAGTCGGCAGAGCCGGCACAAATTCGCATCAAAGGTGCGGGTGGCACAGGTGCAAGCGAATCCTCTTTAGTCAGCTTCAAAGTCACCAGCGCTAATGGAAAACCCACTGAGCAACAAAAGGTTAGCTTTACCTTAGACACTGTGGTTGGCGGTTTAAGTTTTGCTAATGGCACTGCTCACGCGGAAGGCCTGACTAATATCCAAGGTATCACCAGTGTGCGCGTATTATCCGGCACAGTACCGACACCAGTACGCGTAGTCGCTACTGCCGTTGACGCTGATACGAGCGAAGTCATCACTAGCCAGTCAGAGCAACTAACAGTCAATACCGGCTTGCCGCAACAGCTTGGATTTAGTCTATCAACGACAGTATTCAATCCAGAAGCAGGTGACTTTAATGGTGAAACGGCAACGATCACCATTCGAGCCTCCGATAGTTTTGGTAATCCAGCGCCCGATGATACCGCGGTTAACTTCACCACAGAAGGCGGCCAGATCCCGACATCATGTGTCACTAAAAATGGCACTTGTAGCGTCGTTTGGACATCACAATCAGCACGCGTACCCGATCACCGCATCACGATTCTCGCTTATGCCTTAGGTCACGAAACCTTCTTCGATACCAATGGCAATAACATCTTTGATGATGCCGATATCAGTAAAGACATCAATGGCACGCCTGTGACTGACTTGGCTTGTTTAACGAATTCAGGCGTTACAAAAAAATGCACCGGTAATGGCATGGACATCGAAGCCTATCTTCCTAGTGGTTTTAGTGATCTAGGTGATGCGTTTAGGGATGACAATGAAGATGGCATTAGGAATTCAGCCGAACCATTTTGGAATACTCAAGCAAAAGAATATAGTTTTGCCGATGGTAAATTTAACGGTCCACAATGCGAAAGCGCACTCTGCGGCAAAGGCCAAGCCAATAAAACCTATATCCGCAAAGCCTTAGTAATGAGCATGTCAGGCTCACAGGCTTATATCAGTGTGATGCAAGACGGAGTGTTATTGCCGAGTGTCAATAACATCAAACCTGTAGCCGTTGGTGCTAGTTCTGAGTTTGTAGTATTTGTCCACGACAGTGCGAATCAAATCATGCCTGCTACGACTAGTATCGAACTTTGCGTCGATTGTGCTGGAGCGCCTAAAACCTTCGAAGTGCCCAATACTGTTTATGCGAAAGGCAGTCTAGGTTCGCCGCTGAAATTTACAGCATCGGCCAACGCCAGTGTATCGCTGAAAGTCACAACCCCTAAAAATGTGGTCACTGACAACTTAGGTTTCACAGTGCCATCGCTTTAAAACTCGATTAAGCAAACTGAAAAGACCCGCGAATGCGTAATGCCGTTCACTTAAGAGTGAACGGCATTTTTCTTTGGTCTAACCGGATACTTGTTTTTACTCATTTTAAGGACTCGTGGATAAGCCCTTTCCCGTTTACCATCCAACTTAAATTGCCTTGCATTTCGTTCTATATCCAATACGTCTCTCGGGACATTCCCCGGCGTTTGTGATGGCAGTTGCGTCAACTTAAAGATGATATAACTCGCCGCATCCCTAAAACTCAGTTGATTAGGATGGACCGATGGCAAGCTTTTAGCCATCAGCAACATCTTATATCTAATGAGATTGTAGGCCAGTAGCACGCCCCACAGCTCTTGAGTCACCAGCTCTGGTAGTTGACTGCGTAGCGTAAAACGACTCTCCAACAGATGTTGTTTCATCTCTCTGTAGCCCAGTTCGATTTCCCATCGATGGGCATATAAGTCGACGATGTCTTCGCTGGGGTAACGCATCGGGTCAGTCAACGAGGTCAAAATGGCGACTG
>NZ_JALBYT010000029.1:0-65878 GCF_022690845.1 Shewanella sp. N2AIL
TGGTGACAATAGCCTTGTGGAACCACCTGATCCCATCCCGAACTCAGAAGTGAAACGCAAACGCGCCGATGGTAGTGTGGGGTCTCCCCATGTGAGAGTAGGTCATCGCCAAGCGCCTAATTATCTCGTAGAGATGTAACGAAGCCAGCTTAATAAGCTGGTTTTTTTGCGTCTGAGGTTTGTAAAAATCAGCCTAATACCATTTACATTAATTATATGTCTAATTGATTATCACGTTATAATCATGAAGAACATGCATAATCCCAACATCGCTGCCTTAGTTAAATCAAAGAAATGCGCATACGTTTGCGCGAATCCGTGTGTGCCGCTCATAAAGTTATTACAGACTGCTCTTGGCGTTCACTGGCTAGGTTAGTTAACACTTAACTGAGGCGTTAAAGTGTATCTCTTTGATGGGTGAGGTGCGTAAAGAGCATTTCATATTTAGTTGCAGTTGCTAGAGATAGGTTTTAACCGACGTTTCTAATGAGCCATTACTTGTTAGTGAGCCTATATATTTCGGTAGTCGTTGGATTGGTCAAGATAAGCGCACCGAACACAACAAAGTGCGCTTAAATTGATTGAGGCTTACTGGGTGTGTTCTGAATGCTTACGGTGGAGTACTTCGAGTAGTTCATCTTCGAGTTCGAAGCGAGTTTCCATGTTATGGGCAAGTTCAGATAAATCTTTATCGAGTTGATACAACACGAGATCGTCTTGAGTTTCCGCATATTTATCGTTGAAGTCTAATGCCGCATTCGTGGTTGGCGTTATTTTTGGCAATACTTGTTGCGCGAGTGTTTTGCTTGATTCACCATATTCACTACAGGCATTAACGACTCTATCGTAGACTTCGAAATGGCCTTCAGAGACATAGTCCACTAATAAGTCACAGAAAGATTTAACGTGTTCGAACGAGGGCAGCGATTTTTCTGATTTACCGTAAGGCGGAAGTCCGGCAATTTGGCAGTAATGCACTAACAGTTTTCGACGGTTTTTTAGCCATTGATCAATAAGCTTATTTGAACCGCCCCACTTCTGTTCTGCTTTTTCGAGTTCTCTCAGCATGATGCATTCCATTTAAGTGCCAGCACATAACTCTAATGTAGGGACAAGTCGCTAATCGATCAACTCTTTTCATGCGAATTTGCGTGAATGACGAAATGGACAAACCAGCTGTTTTGCTTCAAAAAATGCAAATAAAAAGCCCAACGATAGAAACCTATCGTTGGGCGAGTAAAGTTTATAGCAGGCTCGATGCGACGAGCTTCTTGATTGTTCTTGCTAGCGCAGACTTTTTATACCAAAGGCTGGGAACCAGCGCAACTTTTTTCTGTCTGAGTGTGACTTCGTTACGAATAAATGAGCAGTATGTTATCTGGATAACATTTTCCGGTTTGTGTGGTCAAATCGACGCCAGCGATGGGGAATAGCTCACATAAATTAGCACATAAAGGTTACATTATTCGCGTAAATGCTAAACTAGCGACCCAGCGGATCTCAATAAGACTAGGAACCAAGCCCAATGGCAGAATTAAAGAATGATCGTTATTTACGCGCCCTACTAAAAGAGCCTGTCGATGTGACCCCTGTGTGGATGATGCGTCAAGCTGGCCGTTATCTTCCTGAATATAAAGCCACTCGCGCGCAAGCGGGTGACTTTATGTCTTTGTGTAAAAATCATGAGCTTGCCTGTGAAGTTACGCTGCAACCTTTACGTCGTTATGATCTGGATGCGGCGATTCTGTTTTCCGATATTTTAACTGTGCCTGATGCTATGGGTTTAGGTTTGTATTTTGAGGCGGGTGAAGGCCCACGTTTCGAGCGCCCTACAGACACTATCGATGCAATTAAAAAGTTATCAATCCCAGATCCAGAAGATGAGCTTGGCTATGTGATGAAAGCCGTGAGCACTATTCGCCGTGAGCTTAATGGCGCAGTGCCGTTAATTGGCTTTTCTGGCTCGCCATGGACCTTAGCCACTTATATGGTTGAAGGCGGCTCGAGCAAAACCTTCGAAAAAATTAAAAAGATGGCTTACGCTGAGCCAATGGCATTACACATGCTGTTAGACAAGCTAGCTGATTCAGTGATCTTATACCTGAATGCCCAAGTCGCTAATGGCGCACAATCTTTGATGATTTTTGACTCATGGGGCGGTGCGTTATCGCACTCAGCTTATCGTGAGTTCTCTTTGCGTTACATGCAGAAGATTATTGATGGTCTGACACGTTTTGCCGATGGCCGCAAAGTGCCAGTGACGCTGTTCACTAAAGGTGGTGGTTTGTGGTTAGAAGCGATGGCAGAAACTGGCTGTGATGCGTTAGGTTTGGATTGGACGGTAGACATTGCCGATGCCCGTCGCCGTGTAGGCCATAAAGTTGCATTGCAAGGCAACATGGACCCTTCAATGTTATATGCACCTATTCCACGTATTGAAGAAGAAGTGGGCCATATCCTAGCGGGTTATGGTGAGGGTACTGGTCATGTATTTAACTTAGGTCATGGCATCCATCAGCATGTCGATCCAGAGCATGCTGGCGCCTTTATCAAGGCGGTTCATGCGCAATCAAAGCAATACCATAAGTAATTTTCAGATTTGCGAAAACAGGCCCGCTTGCGGGCCTGTTTTATTTCTGACATTTAGAGTTGATAAAATGGAAAACTTCTCTCGCAGCTATCTTCATGGATTTGCCTTTATGGATTAGCGTATGCGGTGGTTTATCTCGTCTGCGAGCCTAATGAGTGTTACGTTAAAATAACAACTTCAATACTCTATTGTTACGCTTAGTTTATCGCATAGGATCTGGATAAAAATAAAATATCAGCAGTGTTTATTGAGCAATTTAATGTGTTAAATCAAAGCGGTTAAATTGATTTAATTACATAATAATGTCTACTTTAGCAACGGCTAAAGCTAAGCGATGTTTAATACTATTCGCAAATGAGATATGTTGCATGGCGCAGTGAAGGATTATGCAAGGCCGTCAATCAATTTAGTCAAAACAAGCCGTGGTAAGAGATGCACATTGGCAAGAAAATATTGGTATTTATTGCGGGCTTTTGTCTCCCCGCGGTGGTCATTGTCTCCTATTGTCTGGGGTGTTGGTACGACCATCGCGTCGAACTATTGCGCCAAGACAGTGCTAATCGTGAGCTTGCTAATATCCAGCAGCAGTTTCAAATTGATGTTGACCGCTTAACCTTTCTCACGAATATCTACGCTTTACCTTTGTCGCAGTTAGATGAAGAGCAACTTAAGAAACTAGAATCCTCGTGGCACGACAGTTCTATGTCGGCCAACCTCAGTTGGTATATTTTACGCCAAGGCGAGCTGCACACTTTTTTCCCCAATGCACATCCTTTTTCCTCTGATAAGCTGCAGGAAATCGCCAGCGCTATCATCAATGCTAATAAACCCAGTGTGGCAGGCGCTTATTTGATTGGTGAGCAGACTTATGTCATTACCGCCGTGGCTTCTGCGCCTAATGAGTCTGTGCTGCTAGTGTGCCAGTTGACCAACAATGACTTACTAGAGTATGCGCAGGCCTTATTGGTGACTAAAGTGACTATGAGTCATTCTAACGCTGTCACGGCAAGTGTTGAGGGCGTTCATAGTGACACCATTGAAATACCCAGCCTGTTAAAAGACAAACCTGTTTACCTGCAAGTGCAGTTCTCCGAGGGCCCGTTCCAAGAGGTTAAGTTTAAGCTCGATTGGGTATCGCTCGGATTTATTCTATTTGGCGTATTTATCGTTGGCCTTGGCTATATTTGGCTGCGTTCTGGTTTACTTAAACCCTTTAAAAACTTGATGCGACAATTGGCGCTGGTCGATCCTATGTCCAGTGTCTATCAACCTGTCACCAGCGAGGGCAATGAGGAATTAGAATTGCTTGCCAGCCGCGTTAATAGCTTGCTGGCCAGAATATATCAGCAGAAAGAGCGCGAAAATCACCTTAGAATCTATTGCAGAAGCGGTGATTTTAACCGACGTCGATGCCAAAGTGATTTATATGAATCCGCGGGCCGAGTCGCTTCTGGATGTCGCCAGTTGTTATGTCCTAGATCAGAGCCTTGCGAGCCTGTTAAAGGCTGGCGATCAGTTGAATCAGGCGGTCTTCACTTGTATTCGTCTTGGCGAATCATCACCACAGGTCGAGAAAATCAAGCTATTAACTGCTTCGCCTCGGATTATGGAGCGCAGTATCAGCAATCTGCGCAATCACGATAAAGAAATTGTTGGTACTGTCGTGGTATTGCGGGATATCACTCAAGAAGAGTTACTTAAACACCAGCTACAAAAAAGGGCAAATTTCGATAGCATTACAGGGCTGCTAAACCGTCAGGCATTTGATGAGCAGTTACCCCAATTTGCCGCTTCAGCTAAAACCATCGCCGTTTGTTATCTCGATTTAGAGCAATTCAAGTTGATTAACGACAGCTGTGGCCATACTGCAGGCGATCGTATGCTCGCTATGGTGGCTAAGGCTATGCAGGCTTGTCTTGGGCCACAGGAGCTGTTGGCGCGCCTTGGTGGCGATGAGTTCGGTTTAGTGATTTGTAATCGCAGTGCTTTATCTGTGGCGCAATTACTCAAACAAATGATCGCACAAGTCTCGCTGCAAGTGCTGAATGACAAAAACTGTAACTATAAAGTCGGCCTCAGCATAGGTGTCGCCTTTGGTCGTGCGCCCTATATTGATGCACAAGAATTATTGAAAGACGCGGATATTGCCTGCATTGCCGCTAAAGCTAAGGGCGCCAATCAAATTCATTTTTACGATGATAAAGATAAAGAGCTCACTTACCAGAGAAATGCGCCTAAGTGGGCGGTACGTATCGCGCAGGCGATTGAAGAAAACGAGCTAATTCTGTATTACCAACCGATCCGTGGGTTAGGCAGTGGTCCGCAGCGACAACGCATGGAAATCCTGCTGCGAATTCAAGAACCCTGTGGCCGTATTTTGGCGCCTGCGCAGTTTATTGCTGCGGCTGAGCGCTTTAAGCTGATGCCTGACATAGATAAAGAAGTGATCCGCAAAGCCTTTTTATGGTTATCTTTGCACCCGGTGCTTTGGCCTGATCACTGTATTTCGATCAACCTTTCGGGCAATAGTTTAGGCGCCGAAGGTATGGTGGAATATATCGCCCAGCAGCAGCATATTTTTGATATTCCAAGTCAATGTATTTGCTTTGAAATTACTGAAACCACCGCGATCCAAAATCGCAATCGTGGTATGGAAATGTTGAAGCAGTTACGTAAGCTTGGCTTCTCGTTTGCCTTGGATGATTTTGGCAGTGGTTTCGCCTCTTACGGCTATCTGCGTGAATTACCTGTCGATTATGTCAAAATCGATGGCTGTTTTATTAAGAATCTTGCCGTGAACGCCAAAGACTACGCCATCGTTAAATCGATTCAAGATGTATGTCGCGTCATGGGGATCGAGACCGTGGCCGAGTTTGTTGAAAATCAGGATATTATCGACAGATTATTGAGCATCGGCATTAACTACGCGCAAGGTTATGCAATAGGACGTCCACAACCCTTAGCTAATTATCGTGAACAATATGAGATGAGGCTTGCACAACGCGCGTGAAGGATTGCGCTTTTAGCGTGATTATGCCAATTTAGCCAAAGGCGTAATTAACATAGCGATAACAAAGGAATGACTATGGATGGACTCACTGGCAAGGTCGTGATTATCACGGGTGCCTCAGAAGGTATTGGTCGGGCACTCGCTGTGGCAATGGCGCGAATGGGCTGCCAGCTCGTGATCAGTGCACGCAATGAAACACGTCTCGCTTCACTCGCCTTAGAAATCGCTAATTATGGTTTACCGCCCTTTGTATTCGCTGCCGATGTTTCTCGTGCTGAACAGTGCGAAGCCTTAATTGAAGCCACGGTCGCGCATTACGGACATCTCGATATTTTAATTAATAATGCCGGCATGACCATGTGGTCACGGTTCGATGAGCTTACACAACTGTCTGTACTCGAAGACATTATGCGGGTGAATTATCTTGGGCCTGCGTATTTGACCCATGCCGCTTTACCCCATTTAAAGGCCAGTAAGGGCCAAGTGGTCGTTGTGGCCTCAGTCGCTGGATTAACGGGCGTGCCCACTCGTAGCGGTTATGCTGCATCTAAACATGCCGTGATTGGTTTTTTCGATTCATTGCGGATTGAGCTCGCGGACGATAATGTGGCGGTGACGGTAATTTGCCCTGATTTTGTGGTGTCACAAATTCACAAACGCGCCCTTGATGGTGCGGGTAATCCTTTAGGCAAGTCACCGATGCAAGAAGCTAAGATACTGACGGCCGAGCAATGCGCCAATATGATGTTACCTGTGATTGCGACTCGAGGCCGACAATTTATCACTTCACTTCGCGGTCGTTTAGGGCGTTGGCTCAAACTGATTGCGCCAGGTTTAATCGACAAAATTGCCCGCAGGGCGATCGCCTCCGGGCATTAAAATCTTTGCCACTACAAGCTATTTACCACTCTTATTCAGATGCTTAATGATTGACTGTTCAGCCTCGCTTTGCGTTGCTTTTTCCCCTTGTTTATCGATAGTTGCAGTGGCCATATGACCTGTCATATCCTCTGCAATATGGAACCAATCTGGATGCCAGTAAAAACTCTTTCCTTCTAGCGTTCCCCAGTTATGCACACCTGATTTTTCGCCTTGATAAATAAGATCTTTTATTGAATAACCCATATATTTACCTCATTAATTTCATGATTGTTAAAAATATAAGAAGTTAAATGGTGCACGTCATCTGAGCCTAGGTATGTGCTTTAGGTCACATTTTTCAGGTAAAAATAAACCCCGCCAGAGCGAGGTTTATGAGTTGCGTTAGTATCTTAGCGCGATTAAGGCTTAGCGCACTTATGGTTTGGTGCACTGGGTTGGCGAACCCACGCCTTTCCACTGTGTAGTGCCATCAGTGAGTGACAGTGGCACAAAGGTTAAACCTTGGCTCATGTTCGATGGCGGCAAGTCGGTTTCTAGCTCATACATGCCCATGGGCATAGTACCCGAGATCGCATTAGCGACCGTTTGCGCGGCTGCAAGGCTTGAGTAGCGCAGACCCAACATATCAAAGTGGCTACGCCAATCTTTGCCTGTGAGCTGACTCAAAGACACCAGCATAAAGTCGTTGCCGGGAATATCTTTCACGGTTTTGCCGCCGTAGACACTATTGCCGTCAAACGGAAATTGGTCAAAGCCCAGTTTGCTGCGGTTCGCTTCCCAATCACTGGCGTTATTGGCATATTTGCCAAAAATACGACTGTGTTGATACAGCAAGGTAAAGAGATTAAAGCCATTGTTCAGCATGGTGCCATCGCTCAACATCATGCCGTGGGCCTTTAGTGCCATTTGGATATAAAACGACATGCGATAGCCGTTATGCACAGCATATGCATTGCTGGCCCAAGGCGCTGTGTATCTGTCTTCACCTGCATCGAGCACTTTACAGTTAGCGCCAAACACCACGCGCTTACCGCTGGTATCTGTTGTGCTCGCAGCATCGGACATAAACACATAGAAGAGATCTTTATGGTTCATGTGACCATCAGTAACCGTATCGGTATTATTATCGCGCAGATAATGGGTTTTCCACTTCACTACATAAGGGAAGATATTGTTGGAGTTTTCGCCAGCGCGACTACTATAACCTGCCCAGTTGTCACTATTGTTTGCCGCGGCATATTGCACATTGAGGCGGTTCGTTTGCAGATTATGGCCTAACTCATGGTTATCACCCCAGCCCGTTGGGTCGATATTCCATGCCGCATCCCAAGGATTACCACTACAACCGGCTCCGCACTGGGCATTTTGGTCATAATTGGCGTGTTGAATAATAGTGCGGGTATGCAGACTATTGTCGATACAGTCGTCGCCAAACAGTCCTTTGCAGGCGGCGAGCACATCGGCGGGTAAGGACTCAGTTAAACTCTTACCTTGGATCTTAAGGCCAGCTAAGGTGTAAACGCTATTTATATGGTCATCGACAATACTTTTGAGTAGCGCGTTGACATCGGGCACATTGCCGCCGATGGCGTTTAAGAAGCGGTCGCGACGTAGATGCTGCTCTGCACCATCGGTGCGCAAGTCCACATGGGGTAATTCGGTATTCTGAATGCGTTCGTTAAAGGCCGCGATTTCAGCTGGATTGGAGAAATCCATAATGGTCGGATGTTTAGCGACATGCTCAGCGTTGACATCAACACTTAACGCGCCATCAACACTCGAAGTATCACCATTGATGTATAGATAAATCGGCCCGCCGTAGGGGGAAGAAAATTCAAGACTTTGTCCTTGAGCTAAGCGCAGGCGTTGCTGCGCCAACTCCAATGGACCGCGGTAGATTTTCTGCTCATAGGCACGGTTAGTATTACGTCTGTGGTAGTTGAGTTTGATCTCCACATTCGCAGCGCTGCTATCGAGACGAGTCAGCTTAATGGTTTGTCCTGGCAGTGCATACCAGCCCGTAGTCGTCCATTGGCCTGCATAGGGCACGCTAATGGTTTTACGTTCAGTGACAGTCGCAGGATAAGCGTAGTGCGCATTGCTGCCCTTGCTGAGGTTAGCTCTGTCGGTAACATATTCACCTAAATCTGGCTGGGCTAAGTTATGGCTACGGGCATAGCTGACGGTCCAATCGGCAAACAGGGCCTGCTGCCACTGGGCGTATTCGCTATAGGCTATGGGGTAGTCAATCTCGCTGCGATACTTATCGGCGAGCAGTAGTCCGGCCTTCATCAAAGGGAAGTCTGTTTTGGTAAACACATCGATAGCATGGGTATCTAAGGTTTCGGCATTGGCTCGATACCAATCGGCGCCTGCCTTGAATGACTCAACAAAGGCGGCAGCATTGCAGCTGAGATAATTGCCTGTGCAGTCGTTAAGCACTGAGGTATCGAAGCTTGCTTCATTGAGCTTGCCAAGTAGATTATTTACCTTGGTCAGAGCTGTATCTTCGGCCAAAATATCAGTCACATTGAGGTCGTTGGCATTGAGCTTTGACCAATAATTACCTGAGGTTGAAAGCCCCATTTCAAGGTAAAGCGGCGATAGCATTGGGCTTTGATTGCGCCAGTAGTTTGAGAGCAGCAAGGGAATGCCCGCCGCTTTGGCCTTAGCGATAGCAGCTTTAATGCCTGCAAAACCCAAGGACTGACGGTCTATGTCACTAATCACTATCACATCGGGCTTGAGTGTGTCGATACAGTTGCTTAACTCACTGTAGTCACAGGTGTTTGCCGCATTAATGCTATGGGCTGCGGGGTAGTTGTTTGTAAGCCAAGTGCGAATACCTTCGTTATGGGGAAAGTACCAACTGTCGGCTTTGCTCGGCATTTGCGTGGTCACTATACTGAGGCCGTCGGTTTTATCGGCGCCTTTGGTCAGCCAGCCTAAAAGATTTTTCAGCAAAGTATCGGTTTGAGCTGAAGTGTTGACGGAAAAGAGATTTCCTCCCATGGCCGCATATCTTTGCCCCTGTTGCTCGCCCGCCATCACTAACCCACGAACGGCGCTCGCCCCACTGCCATCGACATTCGATGGCAAGACAGTAAAAGTGTTCTCTGGCATAAAGCTCGAAAAGGTAATTGAGTCGTGAGTCAGGTGCCAAGAGATGCTGCTACCGACACCTTGATATAGCTGATTTATATGGGCTTTACGTTCGATGTCGATACTAGCGAGTTCGGCGATGCTGAAATTAATTAACTCTGCAGCACTGGCAAGCCTGTGGTCTTGGTGCTTAATGGCATTTTCGGCGTTAGGAATAAATGTCGGCGTGATAGTGCAATCCGCCGTCATGAACGCAGTGGTGTAAGTTAGCGTATTGAGCGTGCCACCACAGCCTGTAATGGCCTCAAGCGTAAAGCCAGTATCGGCAGTAATGCTAAAAATAGCGCTTTTACCCGACTCCACTTTTTGACTGCTTGGCTCTAAGGCTCCGCCATTTACTGACACACTACTAGCAATGTATTGCACCGGCGCGGGAGGTTGGACTGGCGGCTGAGTCGGTGGTGTGGTCGTGCCAGCATCTTCTGAGCCGCCACCGCATCCGCTAAGCAGTATGGCGATGGAGGCGCACAGCAGTCTAATCCTCATTGGGAGTCCTTGATATTTAGGTATTTAACATTTGGTTGACATTGTATCTCGTTGCTCCAATTTTCAATAGAATTAATTATGTAATTTTATTGAAAATCATGATGTTATATTTGACGCTCGTCAAAATTCAGGCACAAAAAAACCGGCTTCTGGCCGGTTTTTTAACGCGCCTAGCAATTAGTCTTGCTGTTCACGTGCAATAGCACGGTAACCAATATCGGTACGGAAATACACATCATCCCAGTGGATTTCATCAACCAATTTATAAGCCGCTTTTTGCGCTTCGGTCACTGTGTTACCCAGTGCAGTCGCGCAGAGTACGCGACCGCCGTTGGTGACTACGTGGCCGTCTTTCATCTCAGTGCCAGCATGGAAGACTTTGCCGTCGTTATCGCCAAGGCTGAGACCGTCAATCACATCAAACTTGCGATACTCATCTGGGTAACCGCCAGCGGCTAATACTACGCCCACGGCTGCGCGCTCGTCGTATTCTGCTGTCACTTTATCTAACTCGCCACGGGTGGCGGCTAAACACAGTTCCACTAAGTCTGACTTTAACCGCATCATGATTGGCTGAGTTTCTGGATCGCCGAAGCGGCAGTTGTACTCGAGCACTTTGGCGCTGCCATCGGGAGAAATCATCAAGCCAGCATATAAAAAGCCTGTGTAGACATTGCCTTCTGCCGCCATGCCATCAACCGTTGGACGAATCACGTTTGCCACAGTCCAATCGTGTACCGCTTGAGTCACTACAGGAGCAGGCGAGTAAGCACCCATGCCGCCAGTATTCGGACCATAGTCGCCGTTATCGCGGGCTTTATGATCTTGGCTGGTCGCCATTGGCAGAATATTTTTGCCATCGACCATTACGATGAAGCTGGCTTCTTCGCCTTTCAGGAATTCTTCAATGACCACGCGTGAACCCGCATCGCCAAACTTGTTACCAGCGAGCATGTCATCAATCGCAGCATCGGCTTCAGCTTGGTCTTGGGCGATAATCACGCCTTTACCTGCGGCTAAACCGTCGGCTTTGATGACCACTGGGTAACCTGTTGTGGCCGTTAATTCACGCACGAAGGCTTTTGCATCGCTGATTTCAGTGCAGTTTTTGTAACCCGCTGTTGGAATATTGTGGCGTGCTAAAAAGTCCTTAGTGAAGGCTTTTGAACCTTCGAGCTGAGCAGCCGCCTTAGTTGGGCCAAAAATCGGTAAACCTGCGGCGTTGAATGCATCAACTACGCCCATCACTAATGGCGCTTCTGGGCCGACTATGGTCAGTTCAATCTTATTGGTTTTCGCAAAATCGAGCAGAGCAGGAATGTCTGTGGCGCTGATCGCCAGATTTTCAACATTAGGTTCTAGGGCTGTGCCCGCATTGCCTGGCGCAACATAGACAGTTTCAACTTGAGCCGATTGTGCAGCTTTCCACGCTAGGGCATGTTCGCGACCGCCGCCACCAATAACTAATACTTTCATGTTAAGTCATCCCTTAGAGTTTTATGTTCTGTGTAGGCACACTGTGGTCGAAACCAGAGTGCGGTAAAACAAAGAGTGGTAAAACAAAAAAGCAGCCAGTTCTGATTGAGTGCTGGCTGCTTAGTGGCGATTAGTGACGGAAGTGGCGCATGCCCGTCATCACCATGGCCATGCCGTGCTCGTCTGCTGCGGCGATGATTTCTGCATCGCGCATTGAGCCACCCGGTTGGATGATGCAGCTAATGCCCGCAGCCGCTGCTGCATCGATACCGTCACGGAAGGGGAAGAAAGCATCGGATGCCATCACAGAGTTCACTACTTCTAAACCTTCGTCGGCGGCCTTGATGCCAGCGATTTTAGCGCTGTAAACGCGGCTCATTTGGCCTGCGCCGACACCGATAGTCATGCCGTCTTTTGCATAAACGATGGCGTTAGATTTAACGAATTTCGCTACTTTCCAGCAGAACATTAAGTCTTTCAGTTCGCTTGCAGTTGGTTGACGTTTAGAAACCACTTTGATGTCTTCTAAGCCGACCATGCCTTGGTCGCGATCTTGTACTAACAAGCCGCCGTTAACGCGTTTGAAGTCTAAGGTTTGGGTCTTAGTGTTCCACTGACCACATTCCAATAAACGTACGTTGGTCTTTTTCGCCACCACATCGCGCGCCGCTTGGCTGACGCTTGGGGCGATAATCACTTCAACGAATTGACGCTCAACGATAGCACTCGCCGTCGCGGCATCTAACTCGCCGTTGAAAGCAATAATGCCACCGAAGGCTGACGTTGGGTCTGTTTGATAAGCGCGGTTATAGGCATCGAGCAAGTCTTTACCTAAGGCCACACCACATGGGTTAGCGTGTTTAACGATAACGCAGGCAGGTTCCAAGAATTCTTTTACGCACTCAAGAGCGGCGTCTGTATCGGCAATGTTGTTGTAAGACAAAGCTTTGCCTTGCAACTGAATTGCCGTCGCCACAGAGGCTTCATCAATTTTAGTGTCGACATAGAAGGCCGCCGCTTGATGGCTGTTTTCGCCATAGCGTAAGTCTTGCTTCTTCACTAATTGGGTGTTGAACGTGCGTGGGAACTTAGAATCAGCAAAGCATTCGTCCGTGCTGTGTGCAGGAACCATAGTGCCGAAGTAGTTGGCGATCATGCCATCGTAACCCGCAGTGTGCTCAAAGGCTGCAATCGCTAAGTCGAAACGCGTCGCATGGGTCGTGCTGCCATTGTTAGCCGTCATTTCTGCCAGTACGCGTGAGTAATCGGCGGCATTAACGACTATGGTGACGTCTTTGTGGTTTTTTGCCGCTGCGCGCACCATAGTTGGGCCGCCAATATCGATATTTTCGATAGCGTCCTCTAAGGTACAACCGGCTTTAGCTACGGTTTCAGCGAAAGGATAAAGGTTAACCGCAACCAGATCGATGGCGTTGATATTGTTGTCGGCCATAACGCTTTCATCAAGACCGCGGCGCGCCAAAATGCCGCCGTGCACTTTAGGGTGCAGCGTCTTAACGCGACCGTCCATGATCTCAGGGTGTCCTGTGTAATCAGATACTTCGATAACAGGCACGCCGTTATCCGCTAACAGGCGAGCGGTGCCGCCAGTTGATAACAGTTCCACACCTTGGGCGTGAAGTGCTTTGGCGAACTCGAGAATTCCGGTTTTATCTGAAACGCTTAACAGCGCGCGACGAATGGGTCTGGCATTATTTGCAGCAGTCATTTGGGTACAGGGTCCAGTTATTTTAGTTTCAAGGATCTTTCGGAAAACAGAACAGCCTTAGCGCTGCACCGCTTTCCAAAAGTCCCTTGGTCCTATTTTTACTTTATTAGCTAACTTTTTATCCCTTCATCACGGCGCGCGTATTCTAACGTAAAACTCGATTTACGGGTGTTTTTTCTGCGTGATTTCACAATATTCATATCAGAACAAAGTGACGTGACTCGGCCGACTTTATGTAAAGTATGAATTACCCCTTGACCTTGGAGTAGGCTCCAAGGTTTATACTCGCATTATTGAGTTGTATGCTGGAAACTCCCCCCTGAGTTGGGCGCGATTTCACAAAGGATGAAGACATGTATCGTATTGGTGAACTGGCGGATTTGTGTGAGGTGAAAGCCGACACGTTGAGATTCTACGAGAAGCACGGTCTGCTCGCGCCGTTGAGCCGTACCGAGTCTGGCTATCGAGTGTATACCGAGGCCGATGCTGCGCGACTGCGTTTTATCTTACGGGCTAAAGCTGTAGGTTTTACCCTCAATGAAATCAGTGAATTGCTTTCAATTGAGCTTGATAAATCTAATCGCGTCTGCGCCGATGTGAAGGGTATGGTCGATATTAAATTGGCCCAAGTGCAGGCCAAAATCGCCGAGCTGAATCATTTTCAAACCAGTTTACAGAGTCTGTCCGATGCCTGTTGTGGCGGGCCGCGTAGCGCCGAACATTGCTCGATTTTAGAGGCGTTGGAATCCAGTACTGAGCGGGTACGTGTTGAGCATCATTCTCATGATGGAAATCAGCACGAAACGCATCAGCACAAAGCACATCAAAATGAGTCGCACCAGCATACTCACGGCAAAACAATCCATGATGAGTCAGGGAATTAATTATGTTACTGAAGAATTTTATTGATCTGTTTTTAGACTCGGCGCCTTGGTTGTTATTAGGCCTGATCCTGGCTGGGCTATTAAAAGTATTCGTACCAATGGTGTGGATGCAAAAGCAGCTCGGCGGTCACGGTTTTAAAACTGTGGTGAAGGCGGCGTTGCTCGGTGCACCATTACCTTTGTGTTCTTGTGGCGTTATTCCCGCAGCAGTTGGGCTGCGCCGTTCTGGTGCCTCTAAAGCAGCAACGACTTCCTTTTTAGTGTCGACGCCAGAAACGGGCGTCGATTCAATCGCTGTTTCCTACGTGTTACTTGGTCCCTTTATGGCAATCATTAGACCGATTACGGCGATTACCAGTGCGATTGTGGCTGGCTTACTTGTTGGGCGTGATGACGATGATGGCAAGCCTGCGGTTAAATCCGAGTCCAAGCCAGCAAGCGAAGCGCCAGTGGCTGCATGCTGTGCGTCGAAATCGGCGACTCAGCCCCAAGCTGTTAAAGCCGAACCGGTTAAAAGCTGTTGCTCATCAACTAAAGAGCCCACTTTAGCGCCTATTAACGCGGCCTCATCCTGCTGCAGCACTGAAAGTCCAGCTGAGAGTGAGCAGAAGACTGAGCCTAAGAGTGCGATCAAAATGACGCCTATGGCTGCAACGTCTAGCTTAATGGCCGCCGCGCCGAGCTTAATGACAACTCATGGGCATACGGGCATTGGCAGTTTGGCAAATGACGGTGTGATAAAAGCTGAGAAAACAGCTTCATGCTGCGCCAGTAACACAGCTGAATCTGTACCTGTCACCCCTGAAAAAATCCTTGTGGTAAAAAAGGGCGCCTGTTGCGGCACTTCAAACAAAGCCGAGTCTGGAACACATGATCACAGTGCCCATGCTCCTCAAACCCAAGGTGAAGCGGATAGCTGCTGCGCTTCGACCCAAGATATGGCTACTGAGTTAAAGTCGCAATCCGTATTAAGCCGCGTAGCTATTGGTCTTAAATATGCGGCAACGGATTTAGTGCGTGACACTACCTTGTGGCTGCTGGTGGGCTTATTCTTCGCCGCACTGGTGCAAACCTATGTCCCTGCAGACTTTTTGGCGCAATGGGGCGACGGTATCTTAGCCATGTTAGTCATGGTGTTGGTCTCTGTGCCTATGTATATCTGCGCGACGGCATCGACACCGATCGCTGCCGGACTATTGCTGGCGGGTGTGTCACCGGGGGCCGTTTTAGTGTTTATGATGGCGGGTCCTGCGACTAATATCGCCACCTTAGGTGTGGTGGCTAAAGAGTTAGGCAAACGTGCGTTGTGGGGATACCTGGGCGGCGTGATTGGCGTGGCCTTAGTCGCGGGCATATTGGTCAATTATCTGGTGGATAGCTTTGGCTTTGTGGTGATGCCACAGATTGGTGAGCAGCACCAAATGTTACCTCAGTGGCTAGTGGCAACCTCTGGCATAGTGCTGGCGTTACTCATGGCAAAAGTGGTGTTTGAAAAAATTCCTCGAAGCTGGATCCGCCGCAACGATTGCTGTTCTTAATCGGTTCATATTCCGCTAAATTATCGAGTAAATAAAAATCCCAGTGTTAGGGCTAACACTGGGATTTTTTATTATCGATTTATGCTTTGCTCGGGCTAAACCTAAGATTAGTTGCCTTTTTTCACATCGATAAAGGGCAGAGTGCCTGTCGGCAGCATAGTCGTCGGTAGTTTGCCGTCCCACTTTTCCGCTTTGGTTAATTCAACTAAGTTTTGATTTTGTGCCAGCGCTTCGGCGCGGCTCTTAATCGCAGAGGCTTCTGCATCACCTTTGATACGAATACTTTCGGCTTCAGCCTTAGCGCGGGCTAATTGCGAGTCGGCCTGTGCTTGCGCTTGGGTGACGGCAATTTGCGCGCTGACGCGTTCTTTCTCTAGATTCTGCAGTTGAGTTTGCACTTCGACTTCGGCGCGCATTCTGTCTTCGACGGATTTTTCGTAGGCGTTGGAAAAGTCGATATTTTCAATCTGCACTGAGTTAATTTCCACCGGACCTTTGATCGAGTTAGTGATCGCGCTGGTCACATCAATACCGAATTTGATCCGCTCTTGTACGACTGAAATCGCCGTGTATTTACCGAAGATGTTTTCGACTTGAGTTGGCACTTGTCTGTCGAGCAGGCGCGTGACCATGGCATCGATACTTTTGAAGTTAGCATACACTTCTTCGACGCGGTCTGGCGGTACGCTAAACGTCACCGATGCGTTAAGTGTCGCGGGTTGTTGATCGCGGCTATAGGCTTGCAGCGAGGTATAACTGGTGGTGTGTGTTTGGGTCGAAATCTTCACCACAGTATCTATCAGTGGGATTTTAAAACCCAGCCCAGGTTCTGCGGTACCGATAACTTTACCGTTGCGCAGCAGTACGCCACGTTCACCTTGGTCAACCGTATACCAACTGCCAAATAAGGAAATAAAGAGGATTAACAGAATAACAATGGGGATAATTTTGCTGAGGCCAATTGAGCTCGGCAGATTGAATTCATTTTTAATCATTTAGCTTCCTTTGCTGATGTCATAGTAATGAGCTTGAGGGTGAATCGGATTGTTTATCTTGGGACAAGACTATTAACACGAAATGTATCTTAATGGTTAACAACTGGCAATGACAAGACAGAAGTGTTGCCTATTTGTGATTTGAATGTCACAAATCATCCTTACAGTGTAAATCTTATTGCGAATTATTATCACCAAGGCTAGAGTCCCGAAATTAAAATTCTTCCATTGCTTTCATGTGCTTATCTTTTTACATGATGTACAGCAAGCATAGGCAAATGGACTCGAATGCTAACGCTTTGTAGTGAGAGGATAACATCCCGTGTTGCAACTTATATTCCTGTTGTCGACGCTTCTGGCCTGTTTGTTATTTTATTTAACGAATAAGCAGCAAAAACTATTTGCAAGCTCCCTTCCTAAGCGGCCTTGGCGGTTACTCGCTTACGGTGTTGCCTTTGTCAGTCTTATCGGTTGGCTTAGCCTCTTTACCCTTAGCGCCGCAATTTTTATTTGGTTAGCCCTGTTGATGTTATTGATGGGGTTAGTGCCTTTTATCTCACTTTTCGGTCGGAAATAACTCATGGCACGTTTAGCTGAACAGGATAAATTGCAACCCGACTGGTGGACTAAGTCACTGGCTGGATTGATTTTAGGATTTACTTTAGCACTTGGATTGGTGGGGTTATTTGCCTGGTTTGGCCCAGGCGGCATCGATGCCGATACTAAAGTGCAGTTCAACATGTGGCTGATTACGCCTATCTGGTTATTGATCTTAAGTTTTAGCTTTCTGTTTAAAACCGGACTCAGGGCAATTGGCTACTTGGGCTTGTTTAACGTCTTGACTTATATAGTGTTATATATCTTTAGGTGACAAGGATGAAAGTTCGCAGTGATGTGTTACGTGTGTATCAGTCTATCCATATTTGGACTGGTATCATCGCCGGAATCGTATTGTTTATCGGCTTTTATGCCGGCTCGCTCACTATGTTTAAGGGGGCGATTGACGCTTGGTCAATGCCGCCAGCCCTGACCTTGCCTCAAGTGCCCGCTGAGAAACTGGATGGCTTAGTCGCGCAAGTGTTAGCGCAGGATGATAAGGCCAAAACCGGTTTTAGTTTGCACTTAAATGATGAGCATCAATCGCCGATGACTTGGTATCAGCAGGGCTCGGAACGTGAACTCAGCATGAGTCACCAGCTTTGGCATGCCAGCCTTGACGAGCAGGGGCAATTAGTCACCCAACTAAGTACACCAAGCGAGTTAGCTGAATTGATTGACCAATTACACCGCACCGCGGGGATTGCCGGCGAAGTCGGTCATGATCAAGCGGGTGCCTATGTGTTGGGGATTGCCGCCGTTTTATACTTCTTGGCATTGGTTTCTGGGGTGATTTTTTTACTGCCAACGTTAACCAAAAGCTTTTTCGCCCTGCGTAAAGATAAAGGTGAGAGTCGTTTCTGGCTCGATGCCCATAATTTAGTAGGCATTACCAGCCTGCCATTTCATCTAGTGATATGTGTAACTGTGATTGTGTTTGCTTTCCATGATCAGCTTTACGATGGGCTTAAGCATATGGTTTATGGTGAAAAACCATTATTTGCTCAATCGGCGCCGGGCAAAACGCCCTATACACTAGCCGATTTGCCAAAGGTCACCACTGTGTTAGCCAAGGTGCAGCAAATCGCCCCCGATTATCAAGTGAATGAAATGACCTTTATGAACTTGAATAATCCCCGTGCGACTCTGCGCTTGGGGTTATATAACCCCAATGGTTTTATGCGTGGACCCGTTACCGATTTCTTATACCTGCATCCTTATAGTCTTAAGGTGACCAATAGCACGATTGATCAAAGCGACAAGGGGATTTGGGCCAGAACCGTTGCGGTATTCTTTGGATTACACTTTGGCAGTTATGGGGGCGATCTCGGGCGCTGGGTGTATTTCTTCCTAGGTTTGAGCGGTGCTTTTTTATTTTACAGTGGCAACTTGCTGTGGCTGGAAAAACGCCGTAAAAAGCAGGCGAGCGAGCAAACCCGTGCTTGCCGATTAATGGCGAGCGCCACGGTGGGGATTTGCTTAGGCTCGGTTGCCGCCTTAACGATAAGTATGTTGTTGGGTAAATGGTTATATGTGCATGTGAGCAATATTAACCACGTCTATTTGTGGCTGTATTATCTGGTGTTTGGCTTGCTGGTGGTTTACGCCTTTTGGCGTGGTGCTGCTAAGGCGGCGCTGCTGATTTTGCCTTTGTGCGGCTTGGCTACATTGGCGATGCCAATCACGTCTCTAGTTGCGTTAATCGCGCCAAGTTTAGGCTTATGGGCGCCTTATTCTGCGGCAACGTTAGGCGTCGATCTGGTGGCGTTAGCCTTTAGTGGAGTGTTCTTTTATGGTTACAGGCTGACTCGCCATCGGGTGCTTAATGGGCCGCAGGACAGTGTCTGGGCCATTCCCGCCA
Organism: Shewanella sp. N2AIL; assembly: GCF_022690845.1. Taxonomy (NCBI): domain Bacteria; kingdom Pseudomonadati; phylum Pseudomonadota; class Gammaproteobacteria; order Alteromonadales; family Shewanellaceae; genus Shewanella; species Shewanella sp. N2AIL. The sequence continues at coordinate 19,211 of NZ_JALBYT010000029.1, forward strand.
CAGTGCCAGTGGCAGAATTAACCCAGCAAACATCATAATAACAATGGGCGCCGTTATCGGCGCCCATTGTTATTCACAGGGTGTAGAGACTTAGCATTAACGGCTCAGGGCTAAGCCTTCGCTGTGGGTAGACGGGCTTTGCTTCGGGCGAGTAAGTGCGCGCTTAGATAGCAAACCGTGACTAAAAAGCTTGCTGCTAAGTAGAGCGGTAAGCCATGTTCTACATCATCAAAACGACTGGCGGCAACCGGACCAATAACCGAACCCACAGAATAACTGAGCAACATAATCTGAGTGGCGGAGACGATTTGGCTGCTGGGTAAATGATCGCACGCCAGACTGATGGCGATGGGATAAAGAGCAAAGGCGCAGGCACCGAGTAACACAAAACCTAACCATAATCCCACAAGCGATGTTTGTATCAGTAACAACAGCGCCGCCGCACCCACTAAGCAAAAGGCTGTCATCAACACACTCTTTTCAACACGCGGGGATAAATAGCTCACTAAGGGTTGAACTATCATGCCGCCCATAATGATCAGCGCCATAAATTGCCCCGTCTGCTGGGCAAAACCCATGTCCCGCGACACATAAACAGGCAATAAACCGTAGATGGGACCGAGTAATAATCCTGAGACTAAACAGCCGACAATGGCAGGTTTACTTAAAGTTTTAAGGTCGGAAAGGGCAATAGCGTGTTGTTCACTGGACTGCGGTTGGCCGCGTTTAACTAACAGTGCGGGCAAGCTGGCCGCTGCCAACAAACCTATTACTACCAAGTAGGGTAAATTACCCGTGGTGCCTAAATAATCTACGGCAAGTTGCCCAATGGCAGTGCCACCGTAGAGGGCGGTCATATATAAGCCTAAGCGTTTTGCCCGTTGTTTTTGGGTGTCGGCCATAAGTAACCAAGACTCGACCACCACAAAAATCCCTGCAACAGCCAAGCCTGCAATCAGGCGTGATACTAGCCAAACACTGCTCTGTGGCAGTAATACCATTACCACAACGCTGCACAGTAAGATATTTAAGAACAAAATAAAGGCCTTACTGTGACCTATGCGGCTGACAATCGGTGCAATACAAGGTGCACCTAGTAATAAGCCAAGGTAGAAAATACTCGCCAGCCAAGGCGCAAGATCAAGGCTCAAATCAAAGTAAGTGAGCGAGAGTGGGATCAAACTCATCAAGTAGCCTGACGCTAAAGCAAATAGACTGAGTCCTGCCACAGGCACAAACAGCCCTGGCTTTTGATTGGGTTGAGCTGACAGCATATTTTCCACAAGCGGTACCAAAATAGGTAAAAAATGAACAGGAGACGAGAATACGGGCGCGACTCTAGGTTGGATTGCTCGCGGGGTAAAGTGAGTTAGATTGACTGAGATGGTGAATAATATTTGTGTTTATTATTCATAGGGATATTGAGTTGTAAATGTTATTTATTTGAGTAGGATTCTAGGGTTGTTTTCGGCTTTGATGGTTTGAAACATTTTTAATTTCTACACAGTTTTGCATCAAATAAATGATGGAACCACTAGGAGACGTTATCGAGCACTTGCTGGAGTTAAGTGGCAAGCGCCTGCACAAATTCTACAGGGAAGCTAATCAGATGTCCTTTCGCATTATCAGATAAATTTAAAAGGTTAAATCTTTTTTCCATCACCATGCCATTTAAGTTTTTAAGTATGTAAACCAACATTTTAAATGCGAAAAATGAAAGTTCTTCGTGAAATATAAAACTGAGTTGATGCCAGCTGCAATTTTGTCATTGGGATGTTCGTTTACGTATCACTTTAAGTTGCAGTCACCTTGAGGGGGCAAAGAGTGGTAAATACACTCATGGGTGTTTTATAGGCAAAAACTGTGGTTACAGGATTGAATTAGCGTTAACCACTTTATTTAAGGTTAAATTCAGTGTTTGTCACTTAGTATTAAAGTGAAACCTGATCCACGTCACAGTTTTAAACACTTATTCAATTACAGCTTTATCAAGCTTTTGCGTGATTTTTGCTCGTTTGAAAGTTTTGCACATGGCTTTAGATCAGAAATGGGTGATTTTTATCTCACTTAAGGTTTTTCTGGGCTTTTAGTCGGCAGAATGTGTGGTTGCTAAGTGGCAAAATTACAAAATAAACCGCTTTGCCAAGTGTGATCTATGCCCTAAATTTGCGTCAAAATAAAATGGTATTAAGGTTGTAACCATGTCATCAACAGATTCAAGCACTGTTCCACCTCAAAAAGCGCCCGTCAGCGAGGGGCTCGATAAAAAGAAAATGCTGATCCTAGCGGCGGATATTGTGCTGTTATTCGCACTCTATTACGGCTTACCCTTCGAACAAGGGGTGAACACGGGTCTGGCGATTCTGGTTTTCGCTGGCATTCTTTGGTTGACCGAAGCGATCCACATTAGTATCACCGCGATCCTCGTGCCTATACTCGCGGTATTCTTTGGGGTGTTTGAAACCAAAGAAGCGATGAGTAGCTTTGCAAATCCTATCATCTATTTATTCTTCGGTGGCTTCGTACTCGCAGCGGCTTTGCACCATCAAAAGATTGATACCTTAATAGCGCAAAAGCTACTTTTGGCCTCTAAGGGCAAACTCAGTATCGCTTGCTTTATGCTGTTTGGGGTGACGGCACTGCTCTCTATGTGGATTAGTAATACCGCTACAACGGCGATGATGTTGCCATTGGCACTGGGGATTTTGCAGCAACTAGACCGCGAAAAATACCATAGTACTTATGTGTTTTTACTGCTTGGGATTGCCTATTCGGCCAACATAGGCGGTATCGGTACTTTAGTGGGTAGTCCACCGAATGCGATTGCTGCGGCGCAAGTTGGCTTGAGTTTTAGTGATTGGCTCAAGTTTGGTATTCCGACCGTCATCCTCATGTTGCCGTTAATGTTGATCGCCTTGTATTGGTATTTTAAGCCGGATCTTTCAGCCAAGTTCGATGTGCAAGTTGAAGCGCAGCAGTTGACGTTCCAAGGTAAGTTCACCCTGCTTATCTTCCTCGCGACAGTATGTTGTTGGATTTTCAGTGTGCCATTAGCCAAAGCATTAGGTGGCATCACTCAGTTCGATACCATAGTGGCGTTAGGTGCAGTTGTTTTGCTCGCAGGCTTAGGCTTAGTCGGCTGGAAAAAGATTGAATCGACCACAGATTGGGGTGTGCTGATATTGTTTGGTGGTGGTTTAACGCTAAGCGCAGTGTTGAAAAGCACTGGCACCAGTGTGTTTTTAGCCCACTGGATGACAGATATTTTCGGCAGCACGCACATGTCATTGTTTGTGTTTGCTGTGATTGCCTTTGTGGTGATGCTAACAGAATTTGCCAGTAACACTGCTAGTGCCGCACTGTTAGTGCCTGTATTTGCGGCAATTGCCGAGGCATTAGGCGTATCGCCTGTGATGTTATCTGTGCTGATTGGTATTGCCGCGTCCTGCGCCTTTATGCTACCAGTGGCGACGCCGCCCAATGCGATCGTTTATGGTTCAGGCCATATCAAACAATCGGAAATGGTGCGGGTCGGTATGATAGTCAACTTTATCAGCATGATAGTGCTAGGCATTATCACCCATGTTTTTTGGGATGTCTGATATCGGTAGGTTGAGATTTTAGTAAACCCAAATACCCAGCGAGTCTGGGTATTTTTATGGGCGCGAAATAGTTACCTGCGGTTAACTATGGCTTTTTAACCATTGATTTAAGGCTGACTGAGGTAAAGCCCCCGCTTGCTGCGCGAGTATTTTCCCTTGCTTGAAAATCATAAGAGTGGGAATCGAGCGAATATTAAACTGTGCCGCGAGGGCTTGCTGTTCTTCAGTGTTGATTTTACCGAAGCGAAATTGCGGCTCCCACGTCTTAGCCGCCGCGGAAAAAACCGGAGCAAAGCTTTTGCATGGACCACACCAGCTAGCCCAAAAATCAACGATTAGGGGGAGATCAGATTTATTGGCATGGTTGGCAAAGTTCGCGCTTGTGAGTTCAATCGGCGCAGCCGTAAAGACATTGAGCTTACATTTACCGCAAGTAGGTTGCTGGGTTAAACGCTCATCGGGAACACGGTTTAACGTATCGCAATGGGGGCAGGCAATAATCATGGCTAAGCTCCAAAATAAAACGTCGATATTATTAATATATTGGGCTAAAGGACGGTTATTTAAAGGGGGAGTGATAATGTTATCGCCCATGATGACCTTATTCTCAAGGATAAAGCAGTGCACCGAGCGGCAGAAATATTGCAATAGCGCCGACAAGCGTGGTCGTCGGTGATAAAATCTGGCATAAGTTACATATCACGCCCTAGTGCGAAAAGAAAAGAGAGTGAAGAAATGACCGAATTAGAAGTAATCGATCTGCAAGTGGGCGAAGGAAAAGAAGCGGTAAAAGGCGCGCTGATCACTACCCAATACCGTGGTTTTTTGCAGGATGGTACCCAATTTGATTCATCCTATGATCGCGGTCAGGCATTTCAATGTGTGATTGGCACTGGCCGTGTGATTAAAGGCTGGGATCAAGGCATTATGGGGATGAAAGTCGGTGGTAAACGTAAGTTGTTAGTGCCAGCTCATTTGGCCTATGGCGAGCGCCAAGTGGGTGCGCATATTAAACCCAATTCGGATCTGACCTTCGAAATTGAGCTATTAGAAGTGCTGACCCGAGACTAATTAAGGAAAAATATTTTTCGTGGCATCAGATACGGCAGCAGAACACTTCAAACAACTTCAGGCTGAAATTGCTCAGCTAAAACGGGAAAACGCGAATTTAATGGCGTTGAATCGTCGTGCCGAAGAAAAACTGTTTGCCGCTCTCGATGGTAATGGCTTGTGCCTGTGGGAGCAGCATATTCCGAGTGGGAATTTAACCATTTTCAATATGCGCTGGGGCGAAATGCTCGGCTTTAGTCCTGAGGAATTAGCCGCTCACGTTGATATCTGGAAAAGTAAATTACACCCAGAAGATAAAGAATGGGTGATAAAAGCCTTTGAAGATCATGTCAGTGGCAAGTCCGATTACTATCAGGCAGTACACAGAATGCTGCATAAAGATGGCAGCGTCACTTGGGTGTCAGACCGTGGCCGTATTGTTGAGCGTCTTGCCGATGGTACACCGCTGCGGATGATGGGCAGCCATATCGATATCACCCAAGAAAAACGCTATGAACTGGATTTAGCACAGTTAGCTCACAGCGATCCCCTCACCAACTTAATGAATCGCCAAGCCATAGCCATGGCATTCGATGAGTGTTTGCAACCGGGCATGCGCGGGGCATTATTCTTTATCGATCTGGATGGTTTTAAAGCCTTAAATGACCGTCACGGCCATAAGTTTGGCGACAGTTTGTTGATGCATGTGGCGCATACTCTGGTGTGCCATGCTGGTGAATTGGCGCAGATCGCTCGGCTAGGTGGTGATGAATTCGTGATCTTACTGCCGTTATCCGAGACAGAATCTTTAGCTATGCTCGCACAGTCCTTACTCGATGTTTATCGGCAGGGCTTTGTGCTTGAAGGTTGTGACGTGGAGATAGGCCTGAGTATCGGTATCGATATTTTTAGCTCCGGTGATAGTTTTACCGAAAGCTGCGATCGCGCGGATGCCGCCATGTACCGGGTGAAACACCAAGGAAAGCATGGGTATTGCTTCTATCAGTCGTCCAAATAAAAAACCACCTCGCGGTGGTTTTTTGTCCTAAATAGCCATCCCAAATTATAGGAGCAGCTATTTAGCGTGTTTGATGCGCCGACTTATGGTGTCACTAGGTCAAATCGTGGATGACAGCTTACACATAAATTTTCAGATTTTTGGTGTACATGATGACATTTCGCACAGTCTGTCTCAGTCGCGAAGTGACGGTTGTTATGGGGGTTAACTGGCTTCACATCTGCTGTTTTGGCCGCTAACTTTTCTGTGTTATGACATTGCACACACTTAAGCATAGGTACAGCTTGACGATCTTCTTTGCCATGGCAACTGGCACATTTAATCCCTTTTGCTGCATGGATTTGATCGAGTAGAACAGTGTCTTTTGCTAACGCGTTGCCAGCGAAAATACTCAAGACAAGAGAAAGCATAATTATTAAGTTCTTCATTGTGTTATTCCATTGTTCATTTAACTGGATGCCCAAATATGAAGCCTCCATTTTTGATGACTTTGCGCGCTATAGTTTGGCGACGTATTTGCCGGCTAAGTAACCGAAGGTATAGCAACGGCCTAGGGACAAACCGAATACGGTCAATGGGTAGTCAACACCACCATAGAAGCCCGCGCCAAGGTTGCCGATAATGAATAAACCCGGAATTTCCTTACCATCGGCATCAAGCACTTGGTGATTTTCGTTAACGAGAATGCCTGAGCATATAGTCGAAATGCGCATGCGACGGTGAATGCCGTAGAATGGTGGCTTGAGTACTGGCACCATCTTGCTTCTCGGTTTTCCGAAGTCCTCATCCTTACCTTTTTTGCATAACTCGTTGTAACGGTTGACGCTCGCAACAAAGGTTTTTGGATCGCATTCCAGTTTCACTGCCAATTCTTCTAAGGTGTTAGCTGAATAGGTATTGATCAGAGAGGGGTAGACACCTTTTTTCTCGCCGGGCACTTCAGGCATGTAGACTTCAAGTTCTTCTGGAGAATAGAGGTGGCCAGGCCAATCTTTGGCTTGTGTCATATACTCTGAATCAAATACTTGGGAGTAATGACCAGCGTTCTGCTCATCTTTCAAGTAGTTATTCATCAATGACATCTCGACTTTTTCATTCACAAAGCGCTCACCTTTACGGTTTACGGCTAGGAATGGCATGTCGCACATTGAGGCTGGACCCGCATCGAAGTCATGGAGCATTTTTGTGTGGCCAACGGGCTCGATCACGCCACCCGCCCAATAGGCCATAGCAAAACCATCACCGGTGCGGTCCATCTGCTTACGTTCAAAGTTTTTCAGCTCAGGGATGAAGAAATCACACATGGCTTTGTTATTTTGGTAGTCACCGGAAGACAGGATGACCCCTTTCTTAGCCATATATTTGTGGTACTTACCATCACGAGTCTGGGCAATAACCCCAATCACTTTTCCTGACTCATCTTGGATTAACTGTTGTGCTGGCGTGTTAAAGAAGAATTTCACCCCGGCTTTTTCGGCTGTTTTAGCTAATGCACGAATGGCATCGCCAGTAGTGTAGGGTTTAGGACCGCAGAATGAGGTCACAAAATTTAGACGATCACCTTCATCAGCAATACCGCGAATACCATGTTGCGGTTTAGTTCCTTGGTCAACAATCTGACCGCCACCTTGCTTAACGCGGTCAATAACCCAATTTACAGCTTCACCGGAGTTGTAGGCCCATTGTCTTAGTAAACCTGGGTGTGAGCGGTGGGCGTTGTCCGCCATCAAACGGCTCACTAAGGATTCGATTGCCGATTTGTCGCTGTTTTTTAGATCAATACCTGAGCCTGTGTTGCCTTGGGATACGGGAATGGCTTGCTTTTGCAAACAAGCAACGCTTGCGCCGCTTTCTCTGGCGGAGAGAGCCGCAGGCACGCCCGAAGCACCCGCACCGACAACAACAACATCAAAGGTTTGGGTTGTCGCAATATCTTTATCAGCAATAGGTTTTGGCTTAGGCAGAAAACCTAAGGTTGCGCCACCAATCTCACCATATTCAGTGCCAACTTGAATCGGTGCGGCGCTAGCAGAACCCATACCAAGACTTGCGAAGGCTAAGCCACTGCTGCCTACCGCGGCTCGCGTCAGGAAAGTTCTTCGAGATATACCATTTTGCAGGACGCTAGCAGTGTATTGATCAATTTCTTTCGATTCTTTACTCATTTAATACTCCTTTGGCCCTCATTGCTAAAGAGGTTCCCCTATAGCAACGACACTGGATCTATGTATAACCACATATGTTTGCTTGCTTTAAAAACGTAAAATGCAGTTGTGCGAAAGTGATTAAATTTCACCTCATTAACAACATACCTTTAAATGTATGACATATGACAATAAACCAAAAGAGGTATTAATTACATCTTTGCAGTGCTTCACAAAATGCTGGCGTTTTGAGCGATGAATGTGATTATTCTTTTTAAAAACAATCTAATATAGGACTTTATTGAATGAATGAGTTTGGCGGCGCGGGAAATATGAGCGTCTGATTTTATGCATGTTTAAGTAGTTAACAAATAGGGACTATTTATAAATAAACATGATTTGAGGTAGGCCACCTCAACAATATTGAGGTGGCCTTTGGGCTTTAATGCCCTAGGGATTATTTAGGTGATACACAGGTAAAATTGGCGGCATCTTCAACATTGCCTATACCATTGTATTTTGCGAATTGTGGGTATGGGCAGAGGACCCGAGTTCTGCTTTTTGACCAATCACTGGGTAATTCGGCATTTTCAGGGCGCACTGAAGCCGTGATATTTTGGGGTTCGACTCCTTTTTCAACCCAGTCAACCAATGCGCGGATCATGTTAAATTTATCTGTGGTAGGGCCGCTGCCACAATGATTCATCCCAGGGATAAGGAATAAGCGGGCGAAGGTTTCTGCATGCCCAGCATTGGCCTCGGCTAATTCGTTATACCAGTTCACTGTATCATTGGCTGAAAATACGGGGTCAGATGTTCCATGGAACAACATCATCTTAGCGCCGCGATTTTTTATGGCCGAAAGATCCGTTGGTTGGGGTGGTGTCATAAAATCGATGCCCGATTCTGAGTAAATCGAATCCGTGGCATAGAGCCGTTGGACATCCTCATCCATGCTAAATGATTGCACAAATTCCAAACTGGATTGTTCAGTTGCACCATTAAAGGTGGTTGGTGGCGAACTAAAAATAAAACCAACGGCACCGGGGTCTCTATTGAGCGCCATATTATATTCCCAAGAAGCCCAACCAGATGTGCCGATACCCGCATCGTATGGGAAGTCAGTGTAAATGGCTTCACCTGTCTTGCTGTTATGGGGGGCAGCCATGATATTGCCGAGTACCTGCTTTTGCTCTGCGGTTAAGCAGGTATTATCTCTGCCACTTGAACAGGTTGGGATATCACGTTCAAGGTCAAAGGTCTTTTGGCAGGAATAAGTATCTGCAATCATGCCATCGCTCACGCCGTCAAGGGCATCACACTGCTCGAGGACTTTTTGGGAAACGAGAGTGAATTCTTCAGGGGTAATGGCGGTTTATAGTGTGGCTAAAATATCAGGACCATCAAATTCAACCAGCTTTGAATACTCTTGAACACCATACATTTGCGCTACTGCAGCTTTCGGTAAGTTAAATCCTGGATTGCCTACCAGAAAGCCATCGTACATATCGGTAAAACGACTGGCCGCGACCATAGTGTGTCTACCACCGTTAGAGCAACCGGCAAAATATGATCTATCAGGTTGTTTACCATATACTTTTTCTATTAAACCTTTCGCCATTGGCGTTAACTCGGCGACAGCATTGTAACCATAGTCAAGCCTTGCTTGAGGATCTAAACCAAAGAAAGGGGTTGGCGCTGGATGCCCCATATCAGAACTTATGACGGCGAACCCTTCATTGAGGGCGGCAGAATCTGGGCCAGCGGAAAATACTATTCGGCCTACAGCCTTAGCGACTGAGCCATCGAGACCGCCGTTGGCTTGATAATAAAATCGACCATTCCAGTTAGTGGGCAAACGCATTTCAAAGCCAATCGCATAGCGAGTCTCTCCCGCAATGCCAGTTCCCATCCTCTCATTCATATAGCCTGTCACTAAACAATGTTCCGGTGCTCGGTAACTTTCAGTGGCGTTATATTGAACATTTCCTGCCGCAATAATTTGTGAATTCGTTATCACAGTATTTTTGAAAGTATATTGTGAAGCAATTTCGCTACATAGATTCAGTGTGGCGGGTGTTGCCTGAGCTAACTGTGGTAATGGGGTTTCGGCATTATCGTTATTTCCACATCCGCTAAATAAAAAACATGACATAGCAACGGCTGGAATAAGTAAGTAATTCTTTGTTTCCATTATAATCTCAATCCTTAAGTCAAAGTGTTTACCGCAACTTTTACTTGGGTATCGGTGATTTTGCGGTACAAAAATTGGGTGTATCGAACAAGGCTGATACACCCGTATAAGGTTTGGTGCAGGGGAGTTGAAACGGATGAAACTATTTACCTAAGACAAATTTATAAGTGACATATAAACGTAGATCGTTAAAGTCTTCACCTTGATCAACGTCTACTAGAGCATAACGAGCTCTAAGTCCTAGACCTGACAGGGCGCCATCGAACTTATAAGTAATTGAAAAGTTAGTCTCGTTAAAGTCTTTTGCTGTACCTGTTGGAACATCATATTGACCGTAAAAGGCATAGGCTTCTAGCCCACTCACACCAATTTTTTCAAAGTCATAAGCGACTTTTAAAGCGTTAACTTCTTCATCTGCTCTTGCTGATTGGTACACTTGCTGAATGACCACTTTTTCATCTCCCCACGGGGTGAGAACTGTGTCATCTCCGGTTTTGGCATACATATAAGTGATATCTGCCCCAGCAAATTTGGCGCCTAGGTGGAAACCATATTGATAGGTATCGAGCTGGCCACCTGTTTCATCCCCTGTTGCTTGCTGAGTTAAATAGGAAGGTGTTAGGTACAGATTAGTTGCACCAACATCAGTGGATAATTTCACTTTGGCATAGGTTTGGTTGAAGACATCTTCCATGCGGTAGTGCCACAGATTGACTTCAGTTTTGACCGTTTCAAAGGGTAATAGATACTTTGCTCCTAGGGCATAAACAGGATTATCCGCTACATCGGCGATAACGCCCGCTCTTGCTAGCTCGCTTTGTACCGCGTCTTTTACTGATACGAAACTGTTATCGGACCACCCCATAGAATCGGTAATATACAGGGCAGAAAGCGTAAGATTATCAATGCTCTTGTTTTCTGCTGAGAAACCGCGGAACGTCCGTGGGATCGCGCGAATATCATGGGGATTCATCATTGGTGTGCGCAGTTCCTGTGCGCCTAATTTGAATTGAGTATCCCACCAATTGCCTTGGACAAAATACTCTTGTAAGCGGTTAACGTTATCATGATTGCCGTTGGCATCACGGGCAACCAGACCATATACATCATCTGAGTCGTTGGTCCAAATCGGATTAGTAGAAGCGAAACTAGTGCCAAAACTAATACCGTTTACCTTTGCAGTGTTGTAATAAAAGAGTCCACCGAATGAAGTATCGTGTTTGGTATTCGTAGAGTCGTCAAAATCACGAGTAAAATCGAATAGGCGTAATTCACCTTTTAGAGTGCCTTGGCTAAACATTTGATTAATGCTGGTATCGGCAATGGCTGGAATTGCTAGCACAGATAACACGAGCAAAGACAAATAAGATTTTTTCATCATCATCTTCCTTATTTTTGTTTGTCCCGATCGGAATGGTCCGAGCGAGTTAAAAGGTTATCGCTAACCTTCTTAGGTGAAATGTATGATGTATAACCTTTGCTCGCAACGGAGTAAGAGTGAATATGAGAAACGAGTTACGAAATTCGTACAGATGTTACATTGATCAACAAAGATGAAGATTTTTTAATCACTAATGTAGGAAATGCGGGAGTACTTTTGCCGAATTATCTGAGTGTTATGGTAGAATGGCGCCACTGAGTCTATCCGAGATTATAAATTGCATATCTTCAAGCCTATTAAGCAGATAAAAGCTTCGAGTGAAGTTGGCCAGCAATTGAAAAATGCTATTTTAGGAGGCGACTATAAGGCGGGTGATAAGTTGCCCTCCGAGCGTGAATTAATCGAGCTATTTCAAGTTAGTCGTACTGTGGTTCGGGAGGCGATTAAGAGTCTCGAAGCGGGTGGGTTAGTTGAAATTCGTCAAGGGGCGACGGGTGGTGCATTTGTTAAGCATTTGACCTTTGAACGTTTAAGTGATGCCTGCCATGATTTATTTATGATGGGTAAGCTTTCGCTCCCAGAGTTGTGTGAGGCTCGAATGTTGATTGAGCCACAAGTAGCAAGAATGGCTGCTAAAAATTGCACCCCGGCGCTAGCTAAGGCTCTACAAGAGGCCAATAGCCATGAAAATGATACCTCTGAATATCCGGATACTGTCATTTTACGATCTCAGGTACATTATCTATTGGCTGAAATGTCGGGTAATCGTTTTTTAGAAGCGATCGTAAAATCCTTATTGGTTTTATTGAGCAATCAAACGACTAAGTTCCAGCCACCGACCGATGAAATTCACCCTTTAGGCTTGCACGATGTCATTGTCGAAGCGGTTATCGCAAAAGATGAGGCGAAAGCCGAGGCCGAAATGTTGGCACATCTGCAAGATTTTAATCTACGCCTAGCTGAAATTGAGCGTAAGTATATGCTTAAACACGCTTAAGTGAGTGCTTGCAAGCCCATTCACCTCTCTAAGTAAGAACGTAAACTATAAAATACCCGTCTAAATTGACGGGTATGTTTTTATCGCAATTTCTAAGGTGGGGAGTCACAACCCCAAAGCTCAACCGCCGCATCTTGCCTGTTTGGCGCGCCAATCCAATGGCTCATCCTTTGACATTGAACCTCGCCAGAATGTTGCGCAAAACAAACATCAAAATCTCCCGCTTCGGGTGTCCGGCCTAAACGTAATTTAGGCAGAATAGGGAGCTTAGGCCGATAATGCCAGCTGCCATTTTTAAGATAGGCATCATCTGGAATGTCCATGCCTGCACCCGTGCCTTTTACTCTCGCTTCGACCAGCACTAAGCCTTGAGGCGTGACGTGATAGTCTTCCTCCCAGCGGATTTTCTCTATGGTGTGGTTCCATGCCAAGGTGAAGTGATCTGTGGGCACTTGCGCCCACAGGGTACCTGCTAGGCCTAAACATAGGCCTAGCATAGCCTTACCTTAGACATGTTAACGACGGCTAATCCCAAGGGGTTATCCTTGCTCTGCCAGACGTTTGAGTTTGCGCGCGCGCCAACTGTGCTGCACGATAAACAACAGCGCGAGTCCAAAGCCGATTTCATCGCTCAATGGCGTCGCAAGGATCAAACTTGCCCCCGCAAGGAAGCCGATAACGCGTTCCCACCAATAGAGTTTTTGTAGTAGATATCCGGTAAAGATCACGCCCCAAATACCAATACCGACCGTTGCCTTCAGCACCACAAAGCCCGTCTCTAATAAGCTATCACCTTGGAGCATCAAGGCTGGATCGTAAACCGCCATAAAGGGGATCACAAAACCGGCAATGGCAATACGAATCGCCCAGAGACTGATCTTAAGTCCGGATTCCTTCGCAATCGGCGCTGCGGCAAAGCAGGCCAAGGCAACGGGCGGGGTGAGATCGGCCATGATGCCGAAATAGAACACAAACATATGCGAGACGATAAGCGGTACGCCTAAGTCGAGCAATGCGGGTGCGGCTATTGAGCTGGTAATAATGTAGTTAGGAATCGTCGGGATCCCCATGCCGAGCACTAGGCAAGTGATCATAGTCAACACGAGTGACAAGAACAGGTTATCTTGGCCAACGGCGAGAATGTAGCTCGCGAAGGTTGAAGCAATCCCTGTGAGTGACACTATGCCGATAATCACGCCCACTAAGGCGCAGGCAATACCCACAGGCACAGCATGACGCGCGCCTTCAACCAGCGCGTGTAAGCAAACTGTGAGGGTTTCTTTGCCGCCCTTAATAAACCAACAAATGGCGACTAGCAGGGCGATAACCCCAAACACGACTCCGATCCCGAGTTGGAAGAAGCCAGCACATAACACCCCAAGGGCAATCCAAAAGGCAATCCGCATCGCCATTGAAGACAACCGCAGGACGATGGCTGAGCCTAAGATCACTATCGAGGTGAGGGCTAACCCTACCATGCCAGAGAACAGCGGCGTTCTGCCCGAAAACAGCAAGTAGACCAAAATAAACAAGGGGATAAGGAGATACCAGCGTTCTTTAATCGCCGCCCAAGGATCGGGACATTGATCTTTGGGCAGGCCACAAAGATTGGCGCGTTTGGCCTCTAAGTGCACCATCCAGAATACTGAGCAGAAATAAAGAAGCGCGGGGATCAATGCTGCTTTAGCGATCTCGATAAAGGGCACGTTAATGGTTTCGGCCATGATAAAGGCCACGGCGCCCATGATCGGCGGCATGATCTGGCTGCCCATACTCGATGTCGCTTCCACGCCACCGGCGAAGGCGGAGCGATAGCCAAATCGTTTCATCAATGGAATCGTAAATTGGCCTGTGGTGACGACGTTTGCCACTCCTGAGCCGGTAATCGTACCCATTAACGCCGATGACACCACAGCGACTTTCGCTGGTCCGCCGAGCTTGTGGCCGAACAATCCCATGGCAAAGTCGGTAAATAAACGGATCATCCCAGCTTGTTCTAGAAAAGAGCCGAAAAGAATAAACAGGAAGATATACGTCGCCGACACATAGGTTGGTGTGCCGTATAAGCCTTCGGTGCCGAAGGCGAGTTGGTTGATGATTTGATCGAAGCCATAGCCGCGGTGCATCAAATCGCCGGGTAGGTATTGACCCAATAAGCCATAGGCCAAAAAGATGCCGCAGATAATAGGCAGTGCCCAGCCCATGACTCGGCGCGCCGCTTCAAATACCAGTACGATCAGAGTGATACCTATCACCATGTCCGCATCGGTCAGCTCGCCAGAACGTTGAATTAAGTCGGCTTCAAAATACCACTGATAAGCCGCGGTAACCATGCCAGCTAGACCGAGTAGCCAAGCGAGTGGCTGCCAAGGTTGTGATTTACCTCTGGCGGGATAACTCAAAAACACCACGAGCAGCAAAAAGCCAATATGGGTGGCGCGCAGCACTTGCGTCGACACGGGATGAAAAGCGGCAGTGATGATTTGAAAAATAGAAAAAATTAAGGCGGTATAGAACAGTGCCTTGGGCCAATCGCCAGTATTGGCGCTGAGACCTTGTTGGGGATCACTCATATTATGCCTCACAGCATTAGACTACAGAGGGCGATATATATCCAAACTACCTCAACGAGTTTTAGATCCGCTTCAATTCAAGGCGCATCAATGACTGAATTCTACCGTTTGAGGCTGTTTGGATATAAAAAGATGCCGTTATTCAACGGCATCGCGATCGCTTAGTTTGGAATAGGGTGCACAGATATCAGCAAAACTTAGAGTGCGCCAACTTCTTTGTAATAACGTTCTGCACCTGGGTGAAGCGGTATCGGCAGATTTTTCGTCGCTTTCTCTAAGCTAATAGATTTAGCGGCTGAGTGCGCGTTACCGAGACGATCTAAGTGCTCGAACATGAGCTTAGTCATTTGATAGGCTAAATCATCCGATACGCCACTTTGCGTCACTAGCAGGTTTTGAATGGCAACGGTTGAAACGTCAGTGGTTTGGCCTTCATAGGTCGATGCTGGGATCACACCGTGTTGATAGGCAGGATTGTTAATCTTAGCGATCACATCTTCTGGAATTTCAACAAAGTTAATCGCCATAGTTGCCGCTAAGTCGCGGATCGCGGCCATGCCCAGACCAGACGATTGCAAGGTCGCGTCTAACTGACGATTTTTGATGAGTTCTACGGATTCCGCATAAGGTAAAAACTCGACTTTACCCATGTCTTCGTAGCTTAAACCCGCGGCTTTGAAAATCGCTCTAGCATTGAGTTCGGTACCCGATTTAGGTGCACCGACAGAGATACGTTTCCCTTTTAAATCGGCCAAGGTTTTAATGCCAGACTCTTTATTGGCAACTATTTGAATGTAGTTAGGGTAAGCAGAGGCGAGCACACGGATTTTATCCAATGGCGTTTTAAAGCCCGCATCAATATCGCCTTGGTAAGCGGCTGCGACTGAGTCACCTAGCGCGAGCGCTAATTCGCCACGACCCGCTTGCAGTAGATTGAGGTTTTCTACCGAGGCTTTGGTCGCTTGAACTGAAGTTTTAGAGCCTTCGATTCCAGTGCCATAGAGTTGCGATAGGGCAACACCAATAGGGTAATACACGCCACTGGTGCCGCCAGTGAGAATATTGATAAAAGCGGGAGCTGCAGCCATAGCGGCAGCGCTGAGAGTTAATGTTACTGCAGCGCCGACGGCAACAAAACGTTTTTTGATTTTCATGATGAAATATCCTTATTTTTTATATTGTTATGTAGGGTCTTTTGAGCTGGATATGCTTGAGTTAGCCTAATATAACTACATAAAACCTGAAAAAGGTCAATTAGGCTATAGTCGATAGCTGCTACTTTTGTATCTCAAAACTGAGATCTGAGACTGTTTTGAGCAAGGTTGTATTGTGAGGTGAAACTTGGTTGGTTCAATGAAGCGGGCAATAAAAAGGGCTAACCTAAGTTAACCCTATTTGTGTTATTAGAGGACAAACCTCCTAATAACAAGACACTATTTAGTGTTATCTAAGAAACCTTTAGTTGCGTTTTTCGCATGTTTTGCTGCTCTTTTCTCTTTAGGAGACATCAGCGGTTGTTTCTTCGATTCTTTACGGTTTTTTTGCTCTTTACTCATATAAAACTCCATGTACTCTTTGGTTATTCATCAGGCTAATCATGTAAGCCGTACTTAATTGAACCTATTCCATGACGTCCTGATTGAAGCGAAATTTTTATCTCGAATTACAACATTTTAAATTACAAATATCTAAAATCATTGATAATTATCTGTGAATTTATTTGCCTCAATGAGCGATTACAGCAAAATAATCTTATCACCGAATTCCGTACCATGATCCATCTATCACTTAGAATAATTAATGCTAATGCTAGCGTTAACCTGTATAAGAAATATGCGAACAAGGACACAGTACCTCTATTTTCGTCATTGTTTGTGGTTTTAGTGGGCCCTAATTGGAGGCTTAACTAAGTACCATATGCCTAACGTCGGCTCGATTTACCTAACATGCCACCTAATATACCGCGCAAAATTTGTTTACCTAATTGGCTGCCAACCGTGCGTGCCGCTTGTTTTGACAAGGTTTCAGCTAACCCTTGGCGGCGCTTATTACCAAAAATAAGTTCACTGAACCAACCTTGTTCCTCAGCTTTTTGATCCGTTTGCACATCACTTGCTGTGGATGTGGTGTCGCTGGTGGCGTTACCAACTCGTCTTTGGTTAAGGCGTTCGTAGGCCGATTCGCGGTTGATTAACTGATCGTATTTACCTCCAATCGGGCTTTGGGCGCGGACTTGTTGTAACTCCTCACTTGTGGCTGGTCCCATGCGGCAACGTGGCGGTGCGATGAGCGCGCGCTCGACCATAGTTGGCACGCCTTTGTCGGCTAACATAGACACTAAGGCTTCACCTACAGCGAGCTGGGATATGACGTCGCTAACAACCAGTTTGGGGTTAGGCACAAAGGTTTCGGCGGCGGTTTTAACGGCCTTTTGATCCCTTGGCGTGTAAGCTCGCAGGGCATGTTGAATACGATTACCTAATTGTCCGAGAATTTCGCTTGGGACATCATCAGGAAATTGCGAGCAAAAATAAACGCCTACGCCTTTTGAGCGAATTAGGCGCATGATCTGTTCGACGCGTTTTAATAGACTCGGTGGGCAAGCCTCAAAGAGTAAATGCGCCTCATCGATAAAAAACACTAGCTTAGGTTTTTCGGGATCGCCGACTTCGGGCAGATTCTCAAATAATTCTGAGAGTAGCCATAGTAAAAAACTTGAATATAAACGGGGGGTTAAAATCAGTTTGTTCGCTGCTAATAAATTGATAATGCCGCGCCCTTGTAAATTTGTGCGCATTAAATCTTCAAGCTGTAACGCGGGTTCACCAAAAAAGTCTTTGCCACCATCGCGCTCTAATCCTAGTATCGAGCGTTGAATTGCTGCGAGGGATTGGGCGCTGATTAAACCATATTTGGCGGAGATTTCTTTGCGTTCCTCGGCAACTAAGGCCAGCATGGCCCGCAGATCATCTAAGTCGAGCAGTAATAATCCTTGGTCGTCCGCTAGTTGAAAGACTATGTCTAAAATACCGCTCTGGGTGTCATTCAATTCTAAAATTCGGCCGAGTAAGGTTGGGCCCATTTCGCTGATGGTGGTACGCAGCGGGTGGCCTTGAACGCCCGCTAAATCCCATAACACTACAGGGTTAGCTTCGTTGTGATAATCCTCAATGCCAATTTGAGTTGCCCTTTGTAATAGCTTTTCACTTGGAGTGCCGGCCATAGCTAGACCCGAGATATCGCCTTTAACGTCTGTGATAAAAACCGGCACGCCTTGGCGTGAAAAACCTTCGGCAATACTCATCAGCGACACGGTTTTGCCTGTCCCTGTGGCACCGGCAATTAACCCATGGCGATTGGCATACTTAAGATTTAAGTGAACCTGTTGTTCACCTTTTCCTATTAATAGCGTATTCAAAGGCATTCCTTATGTTAACGGTAGGGCTTATATTGGAATCGTTGCAGCATCCTTATTTTAGCCACTGTGTATTTAATCCATTTTAGTGTCGTCGTTCATGCGTATAAAAATTCATCATTGAGTGTTGGCCTTAGCGTAATTTATGTCAACATGGGGCCTGAATAAGCTTGATATCACTTAGCAAAAATGTGGGATTGGCAATATGCTCCTTGCTGGTGGATAAAATGTGTTATTTTTGTGATTCGCTGAGGCGTACTTGATGATGAAAACCCCGTTGATTATGCTGGTCTTGTGCTCTACTTTGTTGACGTCTGGCTGCGCCGAATTAGCATGTTCTGCTAGAACTGATGTCGATCCCTATGAGCCTATGCGAGATAAACAGCGCTGTGTCGCCGAGGCGGATAAAAATCTCTATGAGTACCAAAAGGCAAAAGCAGCGGAAGAAAAACAACGGCTGAAAACGGCCATAGAACAAGCCACTCAAAAATCGTTAATTTAGAAAGGATATCTATGAAAGGTGCGGGCGGAACACAGGGCGGGACAGGACAATTTTTTATGGGTCTGGCCATGATGTGTGGCGGATTTTATTTATTGTTCAATGCAATACAAGTGAGTTCTAGCTTTGGACTGGGCTATGGTTTATATCGAGTGAATGCCTTTGGGCAAGGCATGTCGATTACCACAGGCATGGTGATGCTGCCGTTTATTATCGGCATTGTGATGGTGTTTTTTGACGCTAAGAGTAAGTTAGCTTGGCTGTTGAGTTTAGGTTCGCTTACAGCCTTGGTTGTGGGCGTGATCAGCTCGATTCAATTCCACTTTAAATCTATGTCGGCCTTTGAACTGATTGTGATCCTCGTTTTGGCCTTTGGTGGTTTAGGATTGTTTTTACGTTCACTGAAAGACGCGCCCACAAGCGATACACAAGCGAAATAATCACTAGACTCTTAATCACTAGATTCTTAACCACTAGGCTCTAGAGTGCAAATACGAAATAGAGCTGTGCATCTAAGCGATTTTAATAGCGGTTTAACGAAAGTTTTAACTACAGAGTGAAGGAATGCGATGCGCTGGCGTGACACTGACAGAAGCTCCAATATCGAAGATAGACGCGGCCAGCAAATGGCATCTGCGGGTGTGCCGAGTGCTTTGTTACTCAGGTTCTTGCCCTTTTTGCTGAGAACTAAACTTGGCCGTGTGGTGTTGCTCATCGGCGGCATTTATTTCGCTTTTCAGTATTTTACTGGTGGCCTGTCACTTGACCCCAGCACTCAAGCTAATCTTAGCCAATCCCAATCTAGCGCAACGACCGCGGTACAGGATGAGAATGCCCAGTTTGTGGCGGCCATTTTAGGCACCACAGAAACCGTTTGGGGCCAGTTACTCAAGGGGCAATATAGAGAGCCTAAGTTAGTGCTTTATCGCAATATGACCTCCACTGGCTGCGGTATGGGACAGGCGCAGTCTGGGCCTTTCTATTGCCCCGCCGATAGCAAGGTGTATATCGATCTTAGCTTTCTTGATGAGCTTAAAACCTTAGGCGCGCCCGGCGATTTTGCCTTTGCCTATGTGATTGCCCACGAGGTAGGCCACCATGTGCAAAACCTGCTGGGCACTAGCACTAAGGTGCGCCAAGCGCAGCAATCTGGCAGTAAAGTACAGGCTAATCAATTGAGTGTTGCACTTGAATTACAGGCAGATTGTTACGCAGGGATTTGGGGGCATTATGCCAATCAACAACTTAATTTACTTGAAGCGGGAGATTTAGCGGAAGGCATTGCCGCCGCCAGTGCTGTGGGTGACGATCGCTTGCAACAGATGGCGGGTCGCGCCGTACAGCCCGATGCTTTTACCCACGGTAGTTCGGCGCAGCGGGTGAAATGGTTTAAGACGGGGTTTGATTCGGGTAATCTCGCCAGTTGTAATACCTTTGCGGCGAAGTGATTTAGTCTGATATCTCAAATACGTACTGAACATAAATGCAAGGAAAACTGAGTGGCCTTTAACGATACCTTTAGATTGAGCAGCCACGCGGTTATTACTAATGCGCAGGGGCAAGTGCTGTTGCTTAAGGCCAATTATGGTAATTTTGCTTGGGGTTTGCCCGGTGGCGCACTTGAGCCCGGTGAAACGATTCACGAGGCCTTAGTGCGCGAATGCCAAGAGGAATTAGGCTTAAGTGTGCAGGTTAACTATTTGAGCGGCGTGTATTATCACAGCGCCTATCAATCCCAAGCCTTTATTTTTCGTTGTGAACTGCTATTGCCTGATGGGCCTGAGGTGGCAAAAGATGGTGCAGAAAACGAGCCATTGCCGATCCACTTAAGCCACGAACATTCAGAGTTTGCCTTCCTCGATATCGACACCCTTAGCGCGGTTCAGCAGCAAAGAATCAAAGATTGCCTCAATTTCAACGGCGTTGTGATGAGTGCAAAGTTTTAGTGCTTTACTGGTAAACCGCCGGCCGTTAATCGGCTTGGGTTTGCGCGAGCAAGGTTTCTAAGCAATGTTCCTTGATCCAGTAATAGGCTTTGATGTCAGCAATTTGCGCGAGGATTGCGGCGCTGTCTTTCTGATTCTGTTGTGGCTTTTTAACGGCCAAAATCATCTTATTCTTATTGGTATGTTCTAGGCTGATAAATTCAAACACCTTAGTCGCATAACCGTTGGCTTCCAAAAATAGCGCGCGTAATGAATCCGTCACCATTTCAGCCTGTTGGCCCATGTGCACCCCATATTGCAGCATAGGTTTAAACAATTCTGGGCTGTGCATCTGCGGGCGAATTTGTTTATGGCAGCAAGGCGAGCACATGATGATGTCGGCATTGGCGCGAATACCATAATGAATTGCATAGTCAGTGGCGATATCGCAGGCGTGCAGCGCAATCATCACATCGGTTTGTTTAGGCGCATGGGTTCTCACATCGCCGCAGACAAACGACAATCCTTGATGATCCAGCGTTGCCGCCGTTTCATTACATAAATCGGCCAAGGCTTGACGTAATTCCACCCCAGTCACCTGCGCATCATTGTGTAGGCTATGGCGCAGGTAATCATGGATTGCAAAGGTGAGATAGCCTTTGCCTGAGCCAAAATCGACTACATTGATCGGTTGATCATTCTTGTGGGGTGAGGCTTCGAGTGCTTGGCTGAAAACCTCAATAAATTTATTGATTTGCTTCCATTTACGCGACATTGCAGGGATAAGATTATGTTGGCTGTCCGTCACTCCGAGCTGAGTCAGGAAGGGACGTTCGATATCCACAAAACGCTTTTTCTCACGGTCATGTTCTAACGGCGCAGCGACGGCTTGTTTCACGTTATGTGTGCTGATTTGGATTTTGCCTTTTTTGCTGATCTCAAGCTGAACTTCTGCCTGCGCCGTGGCTAAGTGGGCACTCTTAAAATCGTTACCGAGTAACAGTTTTATGCTAGCTAAGCCTTCGTCATAACTCAGGTTTTTAGTGATGTGATTCGTCTGGTGTTGATACACAAACGACAGCATAGGCTCATTTTGCAAACTAATCGGCCGAATCGTAATGCGCTGCAGGCTTTTATCTGCCCCTCGGTACTTACTCAACAATAGTTTGATCAGACTATTCTTCGCCAAGCTGTCAGCCAAAAGCTGGTAAAAATCATCAAAAGAATTAAGCGCTGAATGGGACATTATTGTTTCCGAAAAAGTAACCAAGAAAAACAGGGTGAGTATTCTAACCGCGATCCGCCGCTACCTAAAGTTATTCTCATTGAAAGGAGGGTTTGGGTCTAAAGCATTGCCCATGTCTGGCTATGTTATTGCCCCCACATCTTCAAGCTAAATACTAAGCCGTAAAGGATAAAGGCGCTTTGGATAGTGAATCAAGGCGCTCCCGTATCGCGATTGCCCGTTTTTGCGAGAGTAAGCGATTAAACAACAGGTGAGATAAAGCTAAAAAAAGCGTCGGACTGCTTGCACTTGCACAGTCCGACAAAGTGGAAGATCTATTTCGTTAAGGTTGAGTTGGTGTTAGCTCTACTTGCCAAAGGGAGAGGTTATTGGCGGTGTCAGTGATGCTGACTAATGCCCTTTGATTCCCTTGACAGGATTTGCCGAGCAAAGGACTAATGGTCATAGTTTGGGTGTTGCTGTAACTAAAGGTTGCTGTACCTGCGGTTGTTACTGAAAAATTGGTGTTGATTTGAGTATTACTAGTCACCTCAGTTAAGTTCACATCACCTATGGTGTCGCCAATTTCATTCTCTGCAAGATTTTGAACCAACATAGTGTAACGCGCGCCGCAACGATTATTACCGAAACTCGTTATACAGCGATTCTCAGTGTCGCCCGTGTATTCCAAGTCAAATTGCAGCGGTTTATTGACTATGTCAGCACTGATAAAGCCTGAAATATCTCGCACTGAGGTAATTCTACCTAGGCTTGTTCCTGCAGCCGAGCTTGGTTTATCCACAAGTTCTGAGACAAAGCCACCAATATAATCGAGTGAAAAAGTGCCGCCATCAGCACCATTTTCAACTGCGATCATTTCTCCCCAAGCAGTGATCTTGATTGATGAAAATAGGTAGTTATCCGATGAATCAGCATCATAAAGTCCATTTGGGCCATCTGATTCGACTGTGGCAGTAAATTTATAGCCGCTAGCATCTTTGATATAACGGCCAAACTCACCAGACTGTGGCTGCGGTGATTTACCTTCGTAACTATCGGTATTTGCTGTATGGCTAATGGCATATTGTTGATTGGGCAGGAAAGTGACAAAACTTTCATTATCGGTTTCTGGATCCAGCACGTGCCAAGTACCAACCAGCGGATCGCTGCTATCTTCAATGCGTGTGAGGGTAATGTCTCCTTCAGTATTATCGATAAAGCTCACCGTCAGTTTATCTAAATTCACGGTCGCGTTATTGACTGTGCTTCCTTCATCATAAAATCCTCCAGAACCATCGGATTGCGCAATGATGCTGACACTAAAGCTGCCTGTTTGTGAATCCCAAGTGTAATGACCATATTCCACCGATGCAGCGCTTTGACCGCCGTCACTTTCATGCTCGTGGATCATGATGTAGCTAGAATGGTCTTTAAATGTCAGCACAGTCCGTTGGCCATCACCTTCGGTGAATAACCAACTGCCTAAAAGTAAGTTACGATTTGAACTGTCAAAGTGTGTTAATGCTTGAGTCTCGCTGATTAACGTTAAGCCTGAGTTCTTGGTCGTAAAGGCTGCATTGATATTGGTATCGAAATCAGCACTGGTGATATCGAGCACGGTATCGGCTAACAGTTCGTGGCTTGTTGCCCTCACTTGAATACCATTTTCAACATCGCAATCCTTATCTAAGGTTTGTAATAGCTGCAGGATATTAACTTTGGTGACTTGGTTACCTGCGGCAATTTCTGTGGGTGTGATCAAGTTTGCTGCCGCCGTTGCAGGAAACATTATCGCACCCACGGAGAAGGTGACATGCTCACCTTTAAGGTATTGATATTCACCGATATCACTCGTGATTCCTGCTTCTTTGGTTTCGGTTTGGTAGTTAATGCCCGCGACTGGGCTGTCCCTCAGTATTCCGGTTAGCGCAGCATTGGGGTTATCTTCGCAGGTGACTAAAGTGGCGACCGCTGTCGTCGCATTTAAGGTGCCACTGCCATTAGTTACGCTGCAAGTTTGTGCCGCAGGTTGAGTGTTAACAGTAATCGCAAAGTTAATGCCTTCGTCTTGCATGGTGGGAAATGTAAAGGCTTTATTTGTGCCATCACTTTGAATCGAAAGTGTTTCTACTGCTTGACCATTTTTCTGTAATTCGAGTTTAACTGTATCGGAAAGTCCTTTCACATTGCCTTTGATAGCGAGCTGGGGTGTTGGAGTCGGGGGCGGTGTGACTTCATCGTCGTCATTGTCGTCACCACCACAGGCTGTAAGTATTAGTCCTGCGAGTAGCGGAATAGCAAGGAGGTAGGTCGGCTTCATTATATCAATTCCTTTTATGAAACTTAGGTAGACGTATTGAGTTACGGAGCTAAATCCACAGGCGCTTTCATTGCTTTACTGCGGTTTATGCTGAGCAATCGATATACCGAAGGCATAGAACAGTTATCGATAGAAAAGGTATATAACGGCTATCTAAAATCTGTCTTTGAAATCTATTGATTAAATTTGAATGTTAAACTTATCAATTAGTTATTCGATAGCTTTAGATGATGACTAATCTGCTGAGTGCAGGGCTAGTGTGGGGACGACTCTAAATCAAAGGGATCAATAAGCGGGGTCAGGTGTTGGTATAAATCTTCTGCTTCGACGGCAATGTCATTGGCGCCATGTTCGCGGGCTTTTTGCCTTAACGCCTCTGAGGGCATAATGGTATATAAGTAAATGGGGGTTTGTATGCCACGCTCCCTGATTGTCCGTATCATTTTTAGGCCCGCTAAAGGATCGGCTTCCCGTCCCATATCGGTAATAATGGCATCGTAGCGATAGAGACCTAGTAGTGTGAGGGCGTCTTGGGTTGTTTGTGTGGTGTACACCCCAATCAGCCTTTCTTCGAGGTATTGCCGTTCAGTTTGATTATTCTCAGGATGGTCATCAACCCAGAGGATCCTCGCTTTGACATTATTGGGTTCTGCTAACACTAATGGATTGGCACGCTGAGTTTGCTGGTGGCTTGCTACTGCAAGCGTTATCGCAACGGACGCGATAAATAGCCACAGATAACGCAAGTTAACTCGTTTGGAGCTGGGCTGGTTTTTATCTGGGCTTTGCTGCTGATTACTATCAGATTGCTGTGTTTTACTGGAGTCTAGATTGACTGTCGGGGTGTCGGTATTCTGCGGCGCTGCGGGTTGTACTTCATCGTTCTGTGAACTGAGTATGGCGGCAATATCGTGGGATAAGCGGTAACCTCTGCCGTGTAGTGTTTGGATTATCGGAATATCCAATCCTGCTGAAGTGAACAATTTGCGGGTATCTGAAATTAACCTAGCTACCGACCAGCTACTCACGACAGTATTAGGCCAAATTTTTTCGAGTAAAAATGCTTGGTCACAGTGTTCCGGATAGGCTTCAATCAAGAGACTAATAAGTAGGATAACGCGTTCATCACAGTTAATGCGTTCACTATTGTAGTGCAGAGTGCGGTTTTGAACATCCAGCATAAACGTGCGAAAAGTATAATGCATTCATGTCCTTTAGCGTAACTAAGCCTACGTCAGCTTAGAACAGTTCTAAATGTTAATTATTTGTTTGATTCTAATTCAAGCGAAACTTAGCCGTTTAGTCAACTTGATTTGTGCTTATGTGGCGGGCAAAACTCGTGGCGTGTCATGGTGAGTTCTTCTGTTATAATGCCCCCTCGATTTTTTGGAGGCGAGAATGGACGTATCTTCTTTACTAGACGGCCTGAATGATAAGCAGCGCGAGGCTGTCGCGGCACCGCAATCTAGCATGTTAGTGTTGGCGGGCGCGGGCAGTGGTAAAACTCGGGTGTTGACCCACCGTATTGCGTGGCTGATGCAGGTTGAACAGCAGAGTCCGTACTCGATTCTTGCGGTGACATTTACCAATAAAGCTGCGGCTGAGATGCGCGAGCGAGTTGAAAAAGTCGCTGGCACCAATATGGGCCGCATGTGGATTGGCACTTTCCACGGTTTGGCGCATCGCTTGTTACGCACTCACTTCCAAGATGCGGGTTTACCGCAAAGCTTCCAAATCCTCGATTCTGACGATCAAGTGCGTTTGATCAAACGTATTCTTAAAAGCTTGAATTTGGATGAGAAACAATATCCTCCACGCCAAGCTCAGGGTTATATCAATGGTAAAAAAGACCAAGGATTACGCCCTAAACATATCGATGCGGGCGGTTTTCCGCTTGAGCAAAATCTGCTAAAAATCTATCAGGTTTACCAAGAGTCTTGCGATCGCGCAGGTTTAGTCGATTTTGCCGAAATCCTATTACGTGCCCATGAGTTATGGCTCAATAAGCCGCATTTGTTGGCCCATTATCAAGATAGATTCAAGCATATTTTGGTGGACGAGTTCCAAGATACCAACGCCATTCAATATGCGTGGATCCGTGTGCTCGCAGGTCAAACCGCCAATGTGATGATAGTCGGTGATGACGACCAATCGATTTACGGCTGGCGCGGTGCTCAGGTTGAAAACTTACATCGATTCTTAAAAGATTTCCCGACGGCGACCACGATTCGTCTCGAGCAAAACTATCGCTCTAAGGGTAATATTCTTAAAGCTTCCAACGCCTTAATCGCCAATAACCCAGAACGTATGGGCAAAGAGTTGTGGACGGATGAAGCCGATGGCGATCCGATTTCGCTCTATTGCGCTTTTAATGAAATGGACGAGGCGCGCTTTATAGTCGGCCGGATTAATGATTGGCACGAAAAGGGCGGCAATCTCAGCGATTGTGCGATTCTATATCGTTCTAACGCTCAGTCGCGAGTATTGGAAGAAGCCTTATTACACAAAGGCTTAGCTTATCGAATCTATGGCGGTTTACGCTTCTTCGAACGCCAAGAAATTAAAGATGCCATGGGTTACCTGCGGTTGATCAATAACAAAGACGACGATGCGGCATTCGAGCGTGTGGTGAACACGCCGCCCCGTGGCATTGGCGATCGCACTTTGGATATTTTGCGCTCCACGGCGCGTCAGCATGAATTAACCCTGTGGCAGGCGAGTGTGCGTTTGCTCGACGAGAAAGTGCTCGCGGGCCGCGCAGCAAATTCTGTGCGTGGTTTCATGGACTTAATCATGACGATGCGTGAAGACACCCAAGATATGGTGCTGTATCGCATGGCCGATACTGTGATCCAAGCTTCGGGTCTTAAGGCCATGTATGAGGCCGAAAAGGGTGAAAAAGCCCACGCTAGAATCGAAAACTTAGAAGAATTAGTCACAGCGGCGCGTACCTTCGAAATGCCAGAAGAGCTGGAGGACATGGGCGAACTTAACGGTTTTCTCTCCCACGCGGCGCTCGAAGCAGGCGAAGGCCAAGCCGATGCCTTTACTGATGCGGTGCAGCTAATGACGCTGCATTCTGCTAAAGGGCTAGAGTTCACTATGGTGTTCATGGCGGGTGTCGAAGAAGGGATCTTCCCGAGTAAAATGGCGCTCGAAGAGGGCGATAGACTCGATGAAGAACGCCGTCTCTGCTATGTGGGCATGACCCGCGCCATGGAAAAACTCTACATTACCTATGCGGAATCGCGCCGTATTTATGGCCGCGAAGATTACGCCAGGCCATCGCGTTTTATCAAAGAGATCCCACCGCAATATGTGGATGAAATCCGCCTCAAGGCGCAGGTTTCAACCCCAATGGCGAATAATCGTTTTAGCACCCAAAAGTCGGCTGCCACAAACGATACCGGTTTTAACGTCGGCCAACGAGTCAATCACCCTAAATTTGGTGAAGGCAAGGTGACCAACTTTGAGGGCAGCGGTGCCCAAGGGCGCGTGCAAGTCAGCTTTATTGACTTTGGCAGCAAGTGGTTAGTAGTGGCTTACGCTCGTTTAGAAGCGCTGTGATGACTGACATCATCGCGATAAATGTCAGCTTTTTGTGACACGCTTTTAGGGTGTAAATTCGCATCGGGAGAAGCATGGGTATATGATGCTAAGCCTGAAAACGAGTGGAAACTTGAGGGTATTGGGAGTACCTAGTTAATGAATTTAAAGCGAAAGTGGGATGTGTATTCCCGTCTTACTCGAATCGACCGTCCCATAGGTACGCTATTATTGCTGTGGCCATGTTTGATGGCGCTAATGTTAGCTGCGGGTGGCATGCCGGATCTTAAGGTCTTGGTTATCTTCATTATTGGCGTAGTGATCATGCGTGCCTGTGGCTGCATTATTAACGACTATGCCGATCGCGATCTCGATTCTTTTGTTGAACGCACTCGATCACGCCCACTGGCCAGTGGTGAAATCAGCACCAAAGAAGCGCTGATACTGTTCGTCATTTTAGGTTTATCCGCTTTTGGTTTAGTTTTATTACTCAATGGATTAGTCGTTAAACTATCCGTTGTTGGCATTATCCTCACGATTATTTACCCCTTCACTAAACGTATCACCAACATGCCGCAGATGTTTTTAGGCATAGTGTGGAGTTGGTCTATCCCTATGGCTTACGCCGCACAAACGGGTGAAGTGCCGATGGAGGCTTGGTGGTTATTTGCCGCCAATTGGTGTTGGACTGTCGCCTACGACACTATGTATGCCATGGTCGATAGGGATGATGATCTAAAAGTGGGTATTAAATCTACTGCGATTTTGTTTGGTAAATATGATCGCCAAATCATAGGCTTATTTCAGCTTGCCGCCTTGGCTTGTTTTATCGCCGCAGGTTGGAGCGCCGATCGTGGTTTGCTCTATGGTTTAGGTATACTGACTTTTGTCGGTTTTAGTACTTACCAACAAATGCTGATCTTTGATCGCGAACGAGCCCCTTGTTTTAAAGCCTTCCTCAATAATAATTGGGCAGGCTTAGCCTTATTTGTTGGGCTGGGTGCGGACTATTTGATTTAACGAGTACCGTTTATGCTGGGCAGATCCTGATGGATCATCCATTGATTTTCCGGCGCTAATATTTGTTCTAAATCGATTTGGTGGATGTTGTCTTGGGAGATGACCTTGATAACAGGGCTCACTCTGTGGGGATAGGGCGCACCTTCGAGTGCGCGCACCGCCAGATCGATAGCAATTCGAGCCTGCAATACCGGTGAGTCGCTGACTGTCGCGAGTAGCTGCTTTTTCTGCACTAATTCTATAGTTTGCGCATTAGAGTAAAATGCGATGACTTTGCCGGTTTGATTCCGGCGTCCATCTAAAAAGCGCGCCGCGAAAGTGGCCGCCACCGCATTGGCAATTACATAATCTACGCTTTGTTTTGCAAGTACTTTTCGCACCAAATCCGCTTGAACGAATAACTCAGTCGTACCGTAACCGCCTTCAATTGTGTCGAACTCTTGTTTAGCTGCCGCCCGTCTAAATCCTTGTTCCGCCGCCATCACCCAAGATGCACCCTTAGGCCCAGGAAACCACGCCACCTTAAGCTTAGGTGACTCCTGATTGATAGCTTCTCGCTGCTGCGCCGCAATATATTCTGTCGCCGCAACGGACATATCTTCAAAGCTGACTAAGGAGCGACTCGTGAGTTTGTCGGTCGCGATACCATTGACTAAATCGATAACCGGAATGCCCGCAGCGCTGAGTTGTTCAATATCCGCAATCAGTCCGTCAGCGGTATTGGCGGCAATAATATAAGCTTGAGCCTTGAGTGCATAACAATCATGAAGTTGCTGTTTTTGCTGCTCAATCTTGTCATATCCACCAGCATCATAAATGCCGAGCGTTACGCCTTGGCGCTCGGCTTCTTGTGATAATCCAAAGGCAACGCCCCACCAATATTGATCTTTACCATGGGGAAGTAAGGCGCAGATCCGCCATGCTTGATTGGCCTTAGCGAGTGGCGTGTAGAGGGTCTTTTGACCGTCGGCAATCACATCGGCGGGATACCAAGCTGCCTGCACTGCAAAGACGAAACAGCTAAGGATTAAGAGGAGGCAAATCCTGAGGGAACGGGCGAAGAATGCAGTCAAGTGCATAGGCTCATGATGTTAAGTGAACAGTGAACTAAGCATAGAACAAGGATCCGTAGTTGCTTAATCATAGTTAAATAAAGCTAATTTATTGTTTAATAACAAGCGTAAAGCAGTACTGTTATGGTTTGGTCGCAAAGATACAAGATGACTTAAACGCCATGGGGCAATGCATCTGCAGGCTTTACGCTTTGGCTAGTTCACTGAATGCTTAAGTTTACATTTCACGTTGAAGGCTTAATGGCCGCGGGCTAGTTTTCGCCCTCGTGCTTAGTCTATAGTGCATAACTTATAGTGGCTTTCTATTGTCAACATCATGCTTGGGTAACAAGGAGTCGTTATGTTTATTCCGCCAGGATTTGCACGGGTTAGCCCGTATATGATTATCAACAATGCCGATAGTTTAGTAGCCTTTATGCAAAAAGCCTTTGATGCTAAAGCGCTACATATTTCCCATCGATTGGATGGCAAAATAGCCAATGCGCAGATGCAAATCGGCGACTGCCTATTTATGTTAAGCGAGGCGAGTGAAGCGTTTCCGCCAATGCCAGCATCCTACTATTTGTATGTGGCAGATGCCGATAAATCGGTGGCTCAGGCGCTTGCTGCTGCGGGCGAGTTAATCATGGAAGTGGCGGATAAACCCTATGGCGATCGCCAAGGTGGAGTGCGGGATCCCGTGGGCAATTTGTGGTGGATCTCCCAGCGTTTAGCCGCAGGGCCATATCAGGATTGATCGTCAAGTGATAACCAGTCAAAGGAGATGATGTATGCCGTGCCAGTTAACTCGATTATTTGGAATCGAATTGCCAATTATTCAAGCGCCTATGGCGGGTGTTCAGGGCAGTGCCTTAGCGATAGCTGTGTCGCAAGCGGGTGCGTTGGGATCTTTGCCCTGCGCCATGTTATCCCTTGAAGCATTAGATGCCGCGTTGACACAGATCCGCGCCCAAACGACTAAGCCCATCAATGTAAACTTCTTTTGTCATCACGAGCCCGAACCGCAAGCGGCGAAACAAGCTGCATGGCTCAAGCAACTCGCGCCTTATTTTGCTGAGCTGGGTATCCATCCTGATACCCAAGCTGCGGGAGCACAACGCGCGCCCTACACCAGTGCTCAGGCTGAAGTGTTAGCCAAATTCAAACCTGAGGTGGTGAGTTTTCACTTTGGTTTACCTAATGAAGACTTGTTGTTGGAGATAAAATCTTGGGGATCTAAGATCATCTCGACGGCGACCACAGTGGAAGAGGCGCTCTGGTTAGAAGCGCGTGGTGTAGATGCTATTATTGCGCAGGGCTTAGAAGCTGGCGGCCATAGAGGACATTTCTTATCCGATGATTTGACTGAGCAGCTCGGCACTTTTAGTTTATTGCCGCAAATCATTGCTGCCGTTGATGTGCCCGTTATCGCAGCGGGTGGCATAGTCGATGCCAAAACCGTGCGCGCCGCCATGGCGATGGGCGCTTCGGCGGTGCAAGTTGGGACGGCCTATTTACTTTGCCCTGAATGCACCACCAGTGAGATCCATCGCGCCGCACTGCAAAGCGAGGCGGCGCAGCATACGGCTCTGACTAACTTATTTTCTGGTCGCCCCGCACGCGGCATAGTGAATCGTTTTATGGCTGAACTTGGACCTATCAATAACGCAGTACCGGATTTTCCGCTCGCCTCCAGTGCCGTCGCAGGATTGCGAAGCGCCGCCGAGCAACAAGGGTTCGGTGATTTTAGCCCGCTCTGGTGCGGCCAAAATGCAACCGGCTGTCAGACGATTCCCGCCGCAGAGCTAACAAGACAATTGGCGTTAGGCTTGATAGTTTAAGGTGTTGTATTAATAGACCATTAATACTCATTGATACACTCACCAAGGCTTACATTTTACATGGCTAAATTAGCGGCTTGTTAGTTTATACTCACTGTTTAAAGGTTGGCTGCTGGGTTGACTGTCGCTCCCTTTAATTATGTATTTTCTGTGTAAATGGCTGCAAATCACTGGCCCCATAGTGCGGATGCGAGTGGTCTATCAATTTAAGGAAAACACTATGTTGTTACGTCAAATCATTGTTATGTGCCTTGCCGTCGTGAGTTTTACTACGTTTGCGGGTGACAAAGCCTATCAAGATATCGCACTTAAAACCTATCCCGAACAGCAGCAAGTGACCTTAGCCAGCGTTGCGGGTGACAAGCCGATATACCTAAAGTTTTGGGCAACTTGGTGTCAGCCTTGTATGGAACAAATGCCACATTTTGAAGCCCTGCAGAAGAAGTATCAGGACAAGATTAATATCGTCGCAGTGAACATCAATATTAATGAAGAGCAGCCTAAGATCGCTGACGTTATCGCGCGCTTCGGGCTCACTATGCCAGTGTGGTTGGATAATGAAGGTGAGTTGGGTGTGGCTTTAGGCTTGGTCGGCACGCCCTATAGTGTATTAATCAATCGTGCGGGTGATGTGGTTTACACTAGCCATGAGTCAGATGCTAATTTAGATAAGTTTATCGATATGTTGGCGAATGGCCAAGAGTTGACCGCGCAGACAACAGAGGCGCCTAGTGCCGAGCAAACGGCTAAGTTACTGAAGCCTTGGGAACAAGGTGAGCATCTACTCTTTTTCACTGCAACCTGGTGTGATTGGTACTTGGCAGAGAGCCGTCCAGAAATGTCGAAAGAGTGTATTGCCGTCCAAAAAGGCTTAAATAATCTCGCGCAAAAAGTGCCGAATAAAGCGTGGCACGGTGTGGTCAATCACCTGTGGACAGACGATAAAGCGCTCGAAGATTTTAAGCAGCTTTATCAGACTAAAATCGATTTTAGTATCGATGAGTTAGGCGTGTTATTTAATCATTTTAAAATCCGCAATATCCCGACGTTACTGTGGGTTAAGGACGGTAAAGTCATTCAGCGCATTACCGATTTTAGCCAGCCAGAGAAACTCGTTAAGCAGCTCTCGGCGCAATAAGCTCATTTCAACTGTTAGGCCTTTGATAGATAGCCAAAGGCCTTTTTCTTAAAAGATTGAATCGATACATAACGCAATATTCGGTATTAAAGTGATTGCCCATGGGAAGCACAGCGCAATAAACTGACTCGCAGAACGGGTTGAACTCAAACGTTAACGGTTGGCACAATGCCGAGTGTTTTCCATCTTATCGTTGGATTGTATTGTGGGGAGTGTTGGCACTATGACGCCGATTTTCAGTAATGCCGCGATTGGTCGTAGTTTGTTGATTTTGCTCTTATGCGCTGGTGTATTCTTTTTTATCGACTTCTTAGTGCCTGCCTTAGCCGCCTTGATTGTGTGTTTTTCGAGTTGGCCTCTTTATCAAAAACTATTGGCAAAATGCGGTGGCCGCTCGGCGTTGGCGGCAACCATTGCCCTATGTTGTATTGTGCTTGGGCTGATTATCCCGCTGGTGTTTGTATTTTCCTATGCGTTACAAGAGATAAGAACTTGGGTTGATTGGTTGGTGTTTACTAACCAACATGGTTCGCCCGTGCCCTTGTGGATCAAAGATTTACCTTGGATGGGTGAATGGTTAACCCTGCAATGGCAGCAATTTATCGGTGAACCCCACGAGCTAGGCAAAATAATCAGTGCCATCAGTGGTCAGAACCTGAGTGGCATTTCTCGCTGGGTGCTGCAATTAGGCTGGAACACACTAGGCCTGCTACTGACCTTACTCTTTATGCTTATTACGTTGTTTTTCCTCTATAAAGATGGCGAGCAAGTGGCCAAACAGTTAGATATTGTCGGCGAGCGAGTATTGCCAGCCCGCTGGCATAGCTTCTCCCGAGTGGTGCCTGCGACGGTCAGTTCGACGGTGATCGGTATGACGCTTATCGCGATTGGTGAGGGCATAGTGCTGGGGATTGCCTATTGGATTGCGGGTGTGCCATCGGCCGTGGCTTTTGGGGTGTTAACCGCCTTTATGGCCTTGGTTCCCGGCGGCGCGCCAACCATGTTTACCTTGATTTCACTCTATCTTGTCGGCACGGGCGATATGACGGCGGGCGTCGGCTTGTTCCTTTGGGGCAGCATAGAGCTGTTTATTGTTGATAAAACCCTGCGCCCCAATCTTGTCGGCGGGCCGATTAAATTGCCTTTCTTACCGACTTTTTTCGGTTTGATCGGCGGCGTGAAAACCATGGGTTTTGTCGGATTGTTTGTCGGCCCAGTATTGATGGCCTTGCTGGTGGCAATTTGGCGGGAATGGTTAAGGGAAGAACCTGAAATTATACAAAGTGATAAACAGGCGGGAAGCTAAAAGCTAAGGTTTAGTCTGCCCTAAGGTATTTTTGCGCTCATCGGTGTAAAACCACCAAGGTTTAGCATCTTCGCCCGCCATAAAACGGGTGATGGAGATAAATACATCTATCATGCACGGGTCGTGTGTTTTTCCGGTCAAACGATTGAGTGCTTGATATAGGTCGTAGGGATTTTGCCCCAGCAGTTGCTCAGGTTTATCTAGACCGAGCAAACGTAAATCCGCCGCACAGGCTTTGCCAATATTCGGCAAATCAGTTAATTGCTTCACCTCAGCACGCACTACTTTCGCAGGATTCATACGGATTGCCTCGTTAAAACACACGCTGAAAAGTCATTACTGCTGGATAATCGCTTAGGCGAGATAATTGCCTTGGCGAAATAAGAGCCTGTAAATAACAGGCTCTAAACAAAGCTATAAAATCTAGGCTTTAACCAGCTTAGTCAGATCTGCTGGGCGGTAGTATACCGATTTTAGTACCTTGCCTTGGCGAACCACTTTACCCGCCATTTCCACATCTTTAGCGCATTTGGCTATGATGAAGTCGCCTTGTTGACTACCAACAATTTCAACACCTTGCTTAGCATAAAAGGCAACTGTTTCAGCCAATTCTTGCTCGTTGCGGCACACTTTACTCATATTGCTTGAATGGACTTCGTCCCAGCAGCGAATAAAGTCGATTTCACGGTTTTTAGCGACGCATAGCAACAAGTCGATTAAGTAACTGATTTCGAGTCTGTCGGTCATGGCTTGTGCGCCTAAATGCACTAAACGTCCCATTAAGACATACACAGAGTCGACAATGGCATCGGCCTGCTCGATACGGCTATCGGCTTCTGCTAGCTCAGTTAGCTCTTCAATAATCAATGAAGTATGTAAGGTGTCGGCCTTATCATCCAAAGAATCAACATCACTAACTGGCAAGTCGAAGGTGCTGCGAAACTCACTGATATCACGATATAAGTGGTCATAAATAGGTTGAGTTAAGCTGGTGAGTTTCATCTGGATTGCCTTGGGATCAATAAACAATAAGTAGTTGGCGGCAATTTTAAAGAAATGCGCCGCAGAATACAAAGTTCAGGCTGGCCTCGGTAAACTGGCTCAAAATGTTTGCATTAACTTTTTATCATAAAAATTGGCTTTGTTTTACTTCTTCATTCAGTGCCAGTTACACTGCCAAACCTAATCATCACAAGATAAATACAATAATAAAAGAAAGAGGAGTCATTCATGTCGGACCGTCTTATTCCCGTGCTGTTACTGTCTACTTCAGTACTGACGGGGCTCACTGCTTGCAGTGATAACACCACAGAAAACACAGTTAAAACCAGCGAAAGCGCACCTAAAAGCCAAGACGTAGCTGCTCAAATGCCAGTAGGTATTAATGTCGCGGCTATGACGCCAACCGTAAAACCAGGGGATGATTTTTATACCTACGCCAATGGCGAGTGGATGAAAACGACGATGATCCCAGCCGATCGCTCCAGCACTGGCGCTTTCCTTGTTGCCTTTGAAGAAACTGAAAAGCATAAAACCAGTTTGATTGCCGAACTGGTAAAAGCGCAGCATACGGCGGGTAGCGACGAAGCGCGTATCGCCGATTTCTACAAGGCTTACACAGATACTGCCGCGATTGATGCCGCAGGAATGAAACCTGCTGAGGCGGATATCGCCCGTTATGAGGCCATTGCGAGCAAGCAAGATTTATCCGCAGCATTAGGTGAAAACCTGCGCGCCGATGTTGACCCTCTCAACGCGACCGATTTCCATACCGAAAACCTGTTTGGGATCTTCGTCACCCAAGGTTTAGCCACGCCGGGCGAAGTTTTGCCTTACTTTTTGCAGGGCGGTTTAGGCTTACCTGAGCGCGAATACTATCTGTCTGCCGATCCTAAAATGGCCGACATTCGCAGCGCTTACCGTGCTTATATTGAAACCTTGCTCAAAGATGCGGGCGTGAGCGATGCCGCTGCCCGTGCCGATCGTATTTTTGCCCTTGAGAGCAAGATCGCTGCCGCCCACGCTAGCCGTGAAGATAGCGAAGATTTCGCTAAGTCTTCGGGCGTGTGGAGCCGTGCTGACTTTGATGCCAAAGCACCGGGTATCGACTGGACTGCCTTCCTCGCGGCGGCGCAATTGGGTAATCAGCCAAAATTTGCAGCCTACCATGCGACGGCGATTACGGGACTTTCTGCGCTGGTGGCCTCTGAGCCTTTAGAAGCCTGGAAAGATTGGCTCGTGTTCCACCAGATCAACACTCATGCCGATGTGTTGCCATCGGCTATCGACAACGCTTCGTTTGCCTTTAA
The DNA here is from genome assembly GCF_022690845.1 of Shewanella sp. N2AIL. Taxonomy (NCBI): domain Bacteria; kingdom Pseudomonadati; phylum Pseudomonadota; class Gammaproteobacteria; order Alteromonadales; family Shewanellaceae; genus Shewanella; species Shewanella sp. N2AIL. Next base: position 55,766 of record NZ_JALBYT010000029.1, read on the forward strand.
TGGCACTAAGCTTTCTGGCACGCCAGAACAGCGCGGCCGCGATAAACGTGCTTTAGCTGCACTCGATCAATACCTAGGTGATGCCGTAGGCCATGCCTATGCCGAGCAATATTTCCCTGCTTCGGCCAAGGCTGAAGTCAGCACTATGGTAGATAACATAGTGGCTGCTTTTGGTCAGCGAGTGGAAAAACTCGATTGGATGGACCCTTCCACTAAGAAAGAAGCCCTAGCAAAGGTGGCGACTATGGCTGTGGGCGTGGGTTATCCCGACAAATGGCGCAACTACGACAGCTATGCTGTGACGGCGACTAATGCCTACGCGAATGCCATCAATGGGGAAAAAGTAGAGTACAGCCATCAGCTCGCCAAGATTGGCAAACCAATGGATAAAGGCGAGTGGTGGATGACACCGCAAGTGGTGAATGCGGTGAACTTGCCCGTGCAAAATGCGCTTAACTTCCCTGCGGGTATTTTACAGCCACCATTCTTCGATGCTAAGGCCGATGCGGCTTACAACTATGGTGCGATTGGTGCTGTGATTGGCCATGAAATCAGCCATAGCTTTGATAACAATGGTGCGGCATTTGACTCGACTGGCGCTATGCGTAATTGGTGGACGCCGGCTGACTTTGCGCAGTTTGCTAAGCAAGGCGATGCGTTAGCAGGGCAGTTTGATACCTATGCACCTTTCCCTGATTTGCACGTCAATGGCAAGCTGACCTTAGGTGAAAACATTGCCGATGTGGCGGGTTTAGCCGCGGCACTTGATGCGTACCATGCCTCGCTTAACGGTAAAGAAGCCCCTGTGATTGAAGGCTTTACGGGCGATCAACGCTTCTTTATCGGCTTTGCGCAAACCTGGGCCACTAAGATGCGTGATGAAGCGCTGCGTGCTCGCGTCGCTACCGATGGCCATGCACCCGGCATGTACCGCGCGCTGACAGTGCGTAACTTAGATGCTTGGTATAGCGCATTCGATGTTAAGCCTGGCGACAAGCTGTATTTAGCCCCTGAAGATCGCGTTAAGATCTGGTAAGTTTACTGGGTGGATTTGAAAGCAAGGGGAACGCTAGCGTTCCCCTTTTTATTAACGATTTTGCAGTCGGTTGTAATCCAGCCAACCGCTTTCTATCGGGTGATTGTCGAAAAATATCTGATTGAGTTTGTCACTAAAGGCCCAAAATGTGGGATCGCTACGGCGTACAGCCGCAATATCGAGCAGTGCCTCATAGTCTTTTTCGGTTTGCATTTGCTCTACCGCCGCCACGATTTTAGGCAAATCCTGTTCTTTCACCAGCCAGAAGGCTTCTGGGTAACTGCCCAATAAACCATGCACTAAGGTGACATCATCTTTCGCGGGTTCGCGGTTGCTGGCCTCATTAAAGAGACTCGAAATATTACGATGAGCGCTATTGCGAACTAAGGTAAAGACCTCGGCTTTACCCGCTTTTTCGGGCTCGACCATGATCATGGTTAGTTCAGGTAACAGGGTCGCTTGGGTGCCTTTTAATCGACCTAAAGCCTGCAACAGCGCCTTGCTGTTGGCTTGCAAGTTGCTGTTTTCTATTTGATATCTATTTGGCTGAACCTTAGCGACTTTCTGCCCGAGTTTTTGATACAGCTCGCCCTTGAGGTCATCGCTATAGTAGAGCACGCCCGTGGGCTGATTAAAGGTGTTGATATCCCCCGCGATAAACGCTGTGAGTTGAGTGCCAGCCCCTTGATACCAATCACTAAACTGTTTGCGCCTTTCCTCCTGCGGTAACAAAGTTAGGAAATTTGATTCCCCCTCCATGCGTAAAAAATCCATGTATAAGCGAGTTAATAGCTGGTGGCCGTAGTTACCATACACATCGAAACCTGCGACCAGTAAATAGTGGATACGCTCCAATAAGGCGTAATCGATAATCCAAGCGGTTTTGGGCGGCTCACCGACTAAACCTTTGACCACAGTGGCATTATCGAAATGGCGAAACACTGTCAGGCTAGCATTATCATTGTTGTCGTCGCCATCCCAGAGCCCGTCTATGGTGAGGTGTTGGCCGTTTTTAAACTTCTCGTTCAAGAACTGATTACGTGCCCGCATGTACTGGCCTTGCTTGGCGGCATATTTCACCCAAGTTACGGCGAGTGCAGTGCTTTCTTCCTCCGCAGGCATTCGTAGGTTTTCAATCTGGGAATGGTAGAAGGTCCTAAAATCCGCGTCGTCCATATAATCTGGGGTAACAAAGTACACCCAGAATCTGTCGTTAATCACATTGAGCGCCACTTGACCACGGCACACTGGGCCTTTGATAAAGCCCATAATGGTGTCTTGGGCGCGGTTCAGCATAAATCGATAGCGCGCACCGGCAGGAATTTGAATAAAGGCTTCGAAAGGATTGGCCGCAATGCTCGGCTGGTAGCTCGGCAGCTGAGTCACTGAGTAATCCGCATCGATAAACCATTGCTGCCAGTCGTGCAGCAAGCCGGTATTTAAGGCATAGGGGATGTGGGTTTTATCGACTATGGTCGCCCGATAAGGTCGAAAACGGTAATAGACACGTTCCACCTTAGGATCGTCGAAGGGACGACGGGAGGCGATAATATCCAGCGCTTGCCCCGGCGGCGTCCTCGAACGGACTAACTCGAAAAACAGAGGCTGGGCGTTCGGCTGATTTAAAGATTCAAAATATAAATGGAAGGCAAACAAATGCTCGTAGATGTAGCGTGCGCTTAATTGGCTTTTTAAACTGTCGCCGTTTAAAAATTGCTCCCAATGGGTGATTTCCGTTATAAATTCAGGGGCTAGCGATGGCGCGAATGGCAATGGCGCACCTTGTTCGAGCCAGTGCATCAACACTTGATGTTCATTCGCATTCAATGCTGGCAAGCCATAGGGCATACCCGCAAACGGTTGGCTTTGCTCGTATTTGTCCATTTCCTCTAGGCTGGCGCATTGCTGAACCCTGTCTAGGCTGAAATCAAAACGCTTATCTAAAATTTTGTCTTCGGGCAGGGGATGCATTTGCTTAAGCGTGAGCATTCTGGCCAATACCGAGGCTTGGGTATTGGCTTCTGGGGTTTGATTGCGCTCGTTTAACATGGGGTAAAACCCGCGTTGACGCCAAGCTTCTGGGGTAAAGGCATCGACAAATAAGCGATTGGGCGTGGCGGCGACTAAACGTGTGCCTTGATAGACTTTTTCCTTACTCGCTCCGCGTTCTATGCCTTCGCTTGAGGTCATTTTGAGCTGGCAGGGAGCATCGTAGCAGGCATGGCACACCACGCAGCGGCTATTGAGGATTGGTTCAACTTCTTTGTGCACAAATTCGGCCTGTTGAACAAATTGGTTGTTAAGCTGTGCATTCTCGACGCGCTTTTGCGGTGAGCTAGTGCCAAACAGAGCATTGAAATCGATTTGCGCTACACTGGCACAACCCGTCGCCAACAGCACTGTGGCCAATAACAACCTTTTCCATATTCTTTTTATCGCGTCCATTCACGACTCCTTTATTTGCCACCTAGCAGAGTTAGCCATTTAGCCCACTGATCAGCATCACTTTAGCAGAAGAGTGTGTTGGATCTAAAATTTGCAGCCTGATTTTATCCTCGCTCTCGCTTAACTTATGCCGCTGAGTTTTGGCGACATCCAAGGAACTTAGGTAAGATAGCGACCATAAAAGTGTGCCAGTAATGGCTGTGTTAATCGCTCAAGTCACGGTTGTGGCAATAACAATGTGGCAATAACAAAAGGATCAAGTATGACCGCTGATAACCGCTATTTCTACGAACCGAGCAAAGGCCATGGTCTTGCACACGATCCTTTAAATGCAATTGTGGGTCCTCGACCGATCGGCTGGATTTCATCACGGAATGCCGAGGGGCAACGCAATCTCGCCCCTTACAGCTTTTTCAATTGTTTCAATTACAAACCGCCCATCATCGGCTTTGCCAGCACAGGTTGGAAAGACAGTGTCGCCAATATCGTCGAAACAGGGGAGTTTGTGTGGAACCTCACCACTCGCAGCCTTGCCGAGAAAATGAATCAAACCTCCGCCATGTTGCCACGCGGTCAAGATGAGTTTAGCTTTGCCGGACTCACGGCTAAAGCAGGCACGATTGTTAAGGCCGATTTAGTGGCTGAAAGCCCAGTGAATTTTGAATGTAAGTTGTCCCAATGTATCCAGTTAACTGCCGCCAATGGCGACAAGATTGATACTTGGTTAGTGTTAGGAGAAGTGGTGGCCGTGCATATTGCCAAGCATTTACTCAATGCCGAGGGGATTTATCAAACTGCCCTTGCCGAGCCCGTATTACGTGCCGGCGGCCCATCGGCCTATTATGGGATCTCTGAAGATCTGCGTTTTGATCTACATAGACCACAAGTGTAAGCGGCTGCTCGGCGCCGCAGGGCTGTGGGTGTTCAAACTTCGTTTGAGTTTTGGGCATTAGTTTAACTTTTAACTTTTTAAATCAAAATCTAAATCTAAGTCGTGGGGTTTCACATCTGATTTTTAACAAAGTGTCTTGCATAGGTAAGTTAACATTGTGATTCCGTCTGACGGGTATTAAAGTCAAGCGCACAACGCGTTTATAAAATAGTAGAGCACATTTGAATATTCAACGAGTTAAAGCATTTGTATTGACGACTCAACTAGGCTCTGTCTCAGCCGCCGCTCGCGCACTGGGCAAACGTCAGCCGCAAGTGAGTCAGTGGATTGCCGAGCTAGAAGTCGACATAGGTGTGGATTTATTTGAGCGTAGTGCAAATCAAGTGGCACTCACTGCGGGAGGCGAGCATTTACTACCTAAGGCTATTTTAGCCTTGGCCCAATGGGAACAATTTACTCAATCGGCGACCCATTATGCCGAGCTTGGTAAAGGTCGGTTAGTGCTAGGGGTTGAAAATTATATTCCTTTAGAAGTCTTACGTTCGACAATTCAGCGCTATTTAATGCAGTTTCCAACGCTGGATTTTGTCTTAAAAGTGGATACTTTCGATGCATTACACAGTGCATTTCTATCTGATGATATCGACCTTTTACTGTTACATGAAACGGTTGAATTACATCAATCTCAATCGGGTTACTGCCGCCTTGGCGAATATCAAGAGGTAATGTTGATATCTGGACAGCATACATTAGCTTCACAGCAGGTAATCGACCCCGCACAATTAGCGCCCTATCGTGAATATATTTGGGCAGGAGGGCAGACTGAAAGTGATGATCTCGAAGTCGGCTTTAGTGGCCATTATTGCCAAATCCCCGATCTTGCTTTGTTAAAGTCCTTACTTGCCGAAGGGGATGGATATAGTTTTTTGCCGTTATCTTTAGCGCAGACAGAAATCGACAGTGGAAGATTAAAAGTTGTCCAATTGAGTAGTGAATTTGCGCCTATGAAGCGGCGGCTCGAAATGCGCTGGCATCATGGGTTTGAGGCCAGCACCTTAGGGTCTTCTTTGCTGACGTTAATAAAAGAGCAACTCAGCAAATAATTAGATTGATACGGGATTGCTATTGATCATTGAGATCGAACACTAGCTCCCCCTCTAACCACGTCATTAAAATTTGAGTGTCAGCAATTTGTTTTGCTGTGGCTTGGGTAATGTCTCGCTCTAATACAACAAAATCGGCAGATTTCCCTAGCGCGATAGAACCAGTAATGTCACTTATGCCCAAGGCGTTAGCGGGATTTATTGTATAGGCTGCAATAGCACTGTGAATATCGGTGATGCCTGCATTTTGCAGATAGACTGCGTTAGCAATACCAACGAGTGGATTGATATCATTCACATTCCAGTCACTACTTAAAGTTACATTCGCGCCAGTCTTGAAAATAGGGTTAATAGGTAATAAAGCATGAGCTCGTTGCTTACCGATAAAAGGGATCGCCCACTCATGATCTTGCTCAGCAATGTAATCGCTACCCAATTGGAAATCTGCATCGACTTTTAGTGAGGCAAAGCGTTTGATATCTTGGGGAGATACCATTTCTAAATGCGTCATGGCATAAGGGCGAGTAGCTCCCTGAGATCGTAAAGTTTCAATAGCATCTAAGGTGTTGCGTACCCCTGCATCACCTATGGCATGAATATGTGCCCCGTATCCAATTTTGTTGAGTTCAGTAAGCCACCACACCATTTTACTGGCAGGAACATACTCGAGTCCCCTAGGAAGTTCGGGGGTGTAGCTCCAATCATAGGGGGCTAATGTACTGGCAGTACCGTTTATGATGATGCCATCACTGTAGATTTTGACCTGATTGATGAGCAGCAGACGTTGTTTATCATCAGAATGGATTTTTTTAAAGAAATCAAGCTGTGTTTGGGGTTCATCGGCAGGATAAATCCAAGGGCGTAGACTGACTCTGGCGGTTAATTCATCATGACTTTCGACGGCTAGCCATGTCTCTAACCAGTCACGTTTCCAATAGAGTCGTCCATCACCGATAGTCGTTATCCCGTGCTCGGCAGCAGCTGCCAGACCATTTAATAAACCTTGATAATTGGCTTGTTGTAGATTGGGTTGTGATTTCCATGCTTGTTCCATCACAAGATCGCCAGCATTATCGAATAAAATACCGAGAAGTTTACCGCTTTCTTCATCTTTGAGGATCTTGCCGCCTTGCGGATCGGCTGTATGAGCGCTTATCTTAGCTTTGGCTAATGCAAGGGAGTTGACCCACATAGAATGGGATGTTTGCTCCATAATAACGACAGGATTATCGGGGAAGATTTTGTCTAATATTGCCAAAGGAGTGGGGCCATTCTCTTGCATTACTACACTGAGTTGATGGCCATAGCCGAGTAACCACTCTCCCGTTTCCAACTGATTTTTACAGGAGGTTAATGTGCGGATATAGCTGTTGAGATTAGTTTCATCATCCAGTAAACAGTCACTACCTATTTCACTCGCGGCTTCAAACACATGATTATGGTTATCAATGAAACCAGGTAATAAGTAATGACCTTTTAAATCGATGACTTTGGTTTGATTGCTCACGTGATCCATGGCGTTAATGCTATTCCCAATGTAGACAATTTTGCCATCCTTAATGGCTAAACTAGTCGCTTGATCATGGCCATAGACGTGGGTATTGGTGAGTAAAGTATCTGCAAGTTCGTCGTTTGCACAGGCAGATAGGGTGAATAATCCCGTTAAGGCTAAGCATTTAACGAGTTTGTGTGGCGTCTTAGTCTGTTTCATTTGTACTTGAATCCCATGTTGCGTCAGCTATTGACTCATTATGGGATAATTTCTCAATAGTGAAAGTTAGTGACTATCAAGAAAACGAGATACCCATGGGAAAAGACTGATAGCCATATTTTTGTTGGTACATTGTGACTGGTTACTATGATTTTCTGCGAAGTTAATCAGAGGCGTTGGAATAAACCGCAGTGAATCTGATCAAGTGGGGGCAAACTTCGTTTGAGTTTTGAGTTTGTTATTTTATGGCTGAGCAATCTAAAGCTTAAGCTTTTTTTTAAAAGAAAAATCAACGTCGTGGGGCTTCACCCCACACCCGACCAAGGAGGACTGCTCGTCCTATCCTCCTTGGATTCTCCAAGACGCCCCTAGCGAAGTTACATGCATTAGTTACTAGCTTCGTGCTTATTCGAAAATAGCTAACGCTTCCGATGGGGCGTCCCTTCCCCCCGAAAGCTACGCAGACGTCCTGTCTGCGTCACGCTATTTTCTTCAACGCCCTTCAGCAACTTCGCTGGGGAAGGTGTATCCCTTGAAATCTGGCGTTGTCTTCTATTTATTAAAAGCAAAAAGAGTTGTGAGTTTCCCGTCTATTCTATGAATTTTCAGAGCTTAGAAGTAAAGATTCGACAACTAACTTTAATGTTCTCCACCATACATAAATTGCGGCATTACTTGATGATGAACCATCACACAAAAGTCCATGAGCTAGATCATTTCTCAAGTTTGGGCCTCTTGGATCTGTTAATAAAACTTTAAACTCAAAAAGTAAGTTTTCATCAAAAATATCCGTAGCCTCCTTTTTGTCTAATAATGTGCTTAGCCCAACTTCCATTTCTATACCATTCAGGTCTAGAGTTGTCGTTAATATGTCATGTGATTTAAGGATAACTCTAACCAAGTTTTCTAATTGAGGGGTTAAAAGATATATTGCTGATGAGAAATCGAATTCAAATCCTTCGTGCAAAGACTTCGCAAATAAATACTGTCTATTACTAGGTATTAATGGTGATTGATGACACAAGTCTAGCAGTAAACCAAATGGTATTCTATGCTCACTTAAAAGTGTTTGTAGTGCTGGTAATATCTGTATGTCGATAATAAAGTCAATCTTATTGTATATATTTTGAAATACTTGATTCATAACTGAATCATCTGAAGATTCGCTATCCTTGCCAAATTCATAAGCTTTTGTTTTTGATATTATTCTTGCGTCATTTGAGAACAGTGTACTTGGCATTAGGCTTGTAAGTATGTTTTGTGACATAATTTTTTTTGCTTCATCAATAATATTATTTCTTTTAAAGCTTTCTGCAATAGTTACAAATTTATATATAGCCTCTACTACACTGTCAACATTACTTACATGGCTTGAGCATATGCTTGCAATGCTAGACATCTCATGAATATCTTCTTGTGAAAAAGTATGGCTTACCCTAACCATCTGGTTTATAGCATTCGTATTAGCTTCATTAATGCCTAATCTAAGCTTGTTTATTTCATATTCAACACCTAATTTATCACGATATATAATTGGTATTTTTCTAAGGACTTGAACCGCATTATTGTAAAATTCACTAGCAATAGCGCCTGAATCACTGAGCCTATTATTACCTTCTTTTGCCCATGAATTCGCAAGATGAAATAAGGAGTTATTTGATTTTTCTGATTGATCAGATGATGCATATAATCTTGATGATAGCTCTAAGTATGCTCTTGCTGAAAGGTGGTTAGAGAGCGCTAAATATTCTAGACCTTTTGAATATGTTTTATCAGCAAAATATTTTATCCTTGAGTTGTTGAAACCAAGATCTAAATAAAAATCACATAGCCAAAGATACATAAATCCGTCTTTTTTCTCATATTCTAACAAGGCTTTAATTAGCTTTTCTTCAATTACAGATAACTTGTCTTGACCACTGCTTCTTAACTGGATAGCTAATCTTACTCCTCGTTCATAAAAGTGGTTCACTCCAAATTTCCATGATTTTTCATCAATTTCCCCTGAAGAGTAACTATCTATAGCATCATAGGCATAAGTTAAATTTTTGGGGCGAATTAAAAGCCATAAGATATCAGTAATTCGAGATTTTAATTCTGGGATTACAATGGGTTTCAATAAGTATCTTAATAAAGTCAAGTCATTATGGGTTAGGTGTTCTATACTAAATGACTGATTGAATAGTGGGGAGTATGGTGCATTTATACTGTTTGGTTTGAGTTTTAATGAACTGATAGAACCTAATAGATATAGTATTTTTGCAGATTTTAGATCTCCTTCTTTTTCCGCGCATTCTGCTAATTGATATAATTTGTAATACTGTGAATCGATTATTATATTTTTAGGAATGATTTCAAATTTGAAATTATCAATAAATTCGCTAGATACATCTAGCTCGTCTGCATATTTACGAGTGTCCATTCAAGCAGTCTCTATATTTTTATTTATGTTCTAGCTAGACTTTATCACAATCTTGCTTTAATCGTATTTAAATAGAAGATACAGTTACTGATAAAGTTTTTATTAGCGTATTGGCTGCAGGTTACACCAATCCCCTGCGAAGTTGCCGCGGGGCGTTGGAATAAATTGCGTGAGTCCGGTCATGGATGACCGGCTAGCTTTCGGGGTACAGGATGTACCATCGGAAGCGATAGCAATTTATCCATAAGACCAAGGCTAGTAACTAATGCATGTAACTTCGCTAGGGGCGGCAAGGACTCTTGTTAACGAAGAGGCAAGAGGGGATTGCTGTTGATCCCCTCTTGGTCGGGTGTGGGTTGAAGACCCACGACTTTAATCCGACTTTCCGCACCTGATTTAGGAATAAATTTGCCGATACCGTTCGCCTAACACGTCGAGAATGATCTGCTGGTCCACTGTGAGTCCTGTGACTTGAGGTGGCGCCTCTCCCAACTGGTACTCGTG